>DAOTYP010000075.1:0-22556 GCA_034434975.1 Anaerolineae bacterium
GTAGTCGTAGCCCATGGCCTCGGCCTCGGCCAGAACGCGCCGAAGGACCTGCCGGGGATCGCCGGAGAAGGGCTCCCAATGCGGCGTGTACACGTCGCAGATGCAGCGGGCCGTGACCAGATCGTCGGCCTCCCAGGGGATCACCGCGAAGGTGCTCAGGTCGGGCACCAGGTACATGTCGCTCTCCGCGATGCGGGCGAACCCTTCAATGGACGAGCCGTCAAACCAGACGCCGTGCTTGACCGCCGTATCCCACTCATGGGCGGGGATCGTAACGGTCTTGACGATGCCCACGATGTCGCTGAACTGGAGATTGATGAACTCCACCTTGCGATCGATAATGAGCTTTTGGACGCGCTCCATCTGCGCCGGATCGTGAACCATGGTATCCTCCCTGATCTTGTTTTAGTTAATGCCAGTCCCCTAAACATTCAAGGGTTGCGGAGACGCCGCGCCTTCAGGGCTACATGCAACCGCAGCCGCGCCTCCGGGTCTTCCAGGTTCAGGCCGGTGATCGCCGCGATGCGCTCCATCCGATACAAGAGCGAGTTGCGATGGATGAAAAGGGCTGCGGCGGTGCGGCCGATGTGGCCTCCTTGGGCGAAATAGACCTCCAGGGTGCGGAGAAGGTCCGTGCCGTTCGCGCGGTCGTATTCTACCAACGAACCGAGCGTCTCTTCCTCAAAAGCCGCGAGGGCGTCCGTGCCCCGCAGCGGGAGAAGAAGGCGGTAAAGGCCCAACTCCCCTCCGCTCACCACCGGGGCCGACTCGGGCGAGATCAACGCCAGGGTCAGGGCCATCTCCGCCTCCTCCGCGGCCCGCCGCAGCGCTTTCGCTCCGACGACCAGGCGGCTGACTCCCGCAGCCAATCGCAGGCCGGGAAAATGGCCTTCCAGCGCGGTCAGGAGATCGCCCGCTAGAGAGGGACCTCTCCCTTCAGCCCGCATGGCCACCAGCGCGCAGACCCGCTCTCCCTGGCCGACCACAAGGCCGGGGAGTCGGCGCTGGGCCAGTTCCACGTCCAAGCGCTGGGCCAGCCGGTCTCGTTGCAGACCGCTCAGGGGCGGCTCCGCGCCGAACGTCAAGACGCACAAAGCCGCATCCAGGTCCAACTGCCATTCGCGCGCCCGCCGGGCCAGGGAGCCATCGGCCAACCCCACGCCGGCCATGAGGTCGGCCCACAGGGCCACGCGCCGCTGCGACTCCCCACGACGGATCGCCCGCTCTTTGGCCAGTTCCAACGCGCCGGCCAGCGCTCCCCGTTCCGCGATCACGTGGTCCTCGGTGGCGAAGGCATCGGCAGGCCCCAACAACGAGAGGTAGCCTCCGGGCCGGCCCTCCGCCACGATGATCCCTACCAGGCGGGCCATCCCATCTCCCAAGGGCCATTGGCGCGTCGGCGGGGCCGTGTCGCGCAAGGTCAGGCGCGGCAGCCAGCCCGCGAGTTCCGGGTCATTGGGGGCCAGCGGCGTGAGGGCGAACGGAAAACCAGGCGGAGCCGCCCGCGCGACGACTGCAAAGCCGGCATCCTGCACCACCACCCCTTTGCCGCTGATCCCGGCTAGCGCCTCGGCCAGCCCTCCCCAGCCGCGATCCTCAATGGAGACCTGGGTCAGCCAGCGCGCGACCTTGCCTCCGAAATGCTCCACCTGCGCCTGGCGGTCCACGATGAGCCTAATGATGGCCCGTTCCAACGCCGACAGCCGCGTCTCGGGCGGCAAGATCAGAAGGGGGACGCTCAAAGCCCGCGCCTCGGCCACCGCGTCCGGCGGAACCTCGCCCACGATCGCCACCGCCGCGATGTTCACAGCGGCCAGGTCGCGCACCAACCGCGCCAGGGTCAACCGTCCGTCCAGCAGCGGCAGGTCGGCCAGCGCGACGAAGGCCAACTCGCCGCCCTCCAGGTTGGGGAAGGCAGGCGGGCTGGGCCGCATGGTGCAAACCCAAGAGACGGGAACCAGCAAACGTTCGGCACCGGCCAACACCTGGGTCCCCGGCGGCAGCGCCAGGCGCAGGATGTCGGCCAAGGTAACGGTGGTGGCCATCGTCGTTTGTCGCTCGGCGCGCCCTGTCCAGATAGCAATAATGAAGATGGGCCGGGTATCAGGGCACCTGTACCCGGCCCTCCACCATGATGGGCTTGAACGACTACATTATAGCAGGGCTGCCCATTCCCTGCAAATCGCGCGCGGGGCGTTCCTCAGGGCCGACCCTGTAACGCCAGCCACACCTTCTCGGCGGTGATCGGCATGGAGTCTATCTCCACGCCGATCGCGTCGCGGATGGCGTTGGCGATGGCAGGCGCGGTGGGCACCATGGCGTGCTCGCCGATGCCCCGCGCGCCGAAGGGCCCGTCGTCCTGGGGCACCTCCACGATGATGGTCTGGATGTCCGAGGGCGCGTCTACTGCCGTCGCGATACGGTAGTCGGTGAAGGTGGGGTTGAGCGGCTTCCCCTCTTTCAGGATGATCTGCTCCAGCATGGCCGTGCTCATCCCCTGCACTGCACCGCCTTCCATCTGCGTGCGCACCATGTCGGGGTTGATGGCGCGGCCCACGTCAAAGGCGGCGACGATGCGCAGCACCTGCACCTCGCCCGTCTCGGTATCCACCTCCACCTCCACCGCCTGCGCGCCAGTGGTGAAGTGCACCACCGCGCGCGGGCCCTGCCCCGTCTCCTTATCCAAAGGGGTCACGTAGGTAGGCATGAACCGTCCCTTGCCCACCACCGGCCCGCCAACCCAGGTGCCGTCCCGCTTCTGCACGCCGTAAACGGCGATGTCCTTCAACGAGACCTCCCTCTCCGACGCGTAGGAGACCACCTTCCCTTCCACGATGTCCAGGTCTTCGGGTTTCTCTTCCCACGCCTCGGCGACCGCTTGAAGGATTTGCTGCTTGGCCTCGCGGGCCGCGTTGAGGATGGCGTTCCCCATGCTCCAGGTGAGGCGGCTGGCAACCGTCTGCCACTCGTAGGGGCTGTAATCCGTGTCCACCGTGTTCACCTTGACCCACTCAATGGGGACGCCCAGCCCTTCGGCCGCGATCTGCGCCGCGATGGTGAGCGTCCCCTGGCCCATGTCCACGCCGCCGATGGCCACGGAGCAGGTGCCGTCCTCGTTCATGCGGATCGTGGCAGAGGAGCCAGGGTTGGGCGGCATGGCCGGCGCCTTCCACATGGCGGCGATCCCCTTGCCGCGGCGCTTGTGCGGCGCGGAGGGCGTGGACGGCTTGCCCCAGCCGATAGCCTCGGCGGCCTTCTGGATGCACTCCGCGAGGCCTGTGGGATGCATGATCATGCCGGTTACCGTTTCGTCGCCGCCGCGCAGGCAATTCTTGAGCCGCACCTCCACCGGATCTAGCCCCAATTGCGCGGCCATGCGGTCTATGTGCTGCTCAATGGCCCAATGAATCTCGGCCATGCCGAAGCCGCGCATGGGGCCGCCGATGGGGTGGTTGGTATAGACGCACAGGGAATCGGCATGGACGTTGGGCACCTTGTAAGGGCCGGTAGAGGAGTAGCCCGCGGCGCGGGTGATGTTCACGCCGTATTCGGTGTAGGCGCCGCCGTCCCAGTAGTAGGTGTTCTGCATGGCGGTGATGCGGCCGTCCTTCGTCATGCCCATCTTGATCTTGGCGACGAGGCCCTGGCGCACGAAGGTGGTGTAGAACTCCTCGTGGCGCGACATGCGCAACTTCACGGGCCGCCCCTTCGCCTTCATCGCCAAGGCCACGCACGCCCCCTCCATGCTCACCCCCGCCTTGGAGCCGAACCCACCGCCTACGTAAGGGGTGATGACCCGGAGCATGCTGTGGCTGATGCCCAGCGCCTTGGCGATCAGGTTGCGTTGGGCGAAAGGAGATTGCGAAGAAGACCACAAGGTGATCTTGCCGTTGCCGTCCATCTGCGCCACGGTCACGTGGGTTTCCAGCGGCACATGCTGCACGTGAGGCACGCGGTAGGTGTGCTCGTAGATGAGGTCGGCCTGCGCCCACCCTTCTTCCATGTTCCCCTTGCGCACCTTGAAATGGTTGGAGATGTTGGTGCCGGGCTTGGGGAAGATGAAGGGCGCGACCGCGTAGTTCCCCAGGTCGGGGTGCACCAGCGGCGCGTCGGGGCTGGCGCCGTACTCGGGATCAAAGACGCCAGGGAGCGGCTCGTACTCAACCTCTATCAGTTCCAACGCCTGCTCGGCGATCTCTTCCGTCTCCGCCGCCACGCCCGCTACCGGTTCACCCACGAACCGTACGCGATCCACCGCGAAGATAGGGCGGTCCGACAGGTAGAGGCCCGTCAGGCCGGGGAAATCTTGGCCGGTAACGACCACCCGCACGCCGGGGAGGGCCGCGGCCTTGCTGGTATCCAAGCGCTTGATGAGGCCGTGGGGGATGGGGCTGCGCAGCAGGCGGGCATGGAGGAGATTGGGCCCGAACTGGATGTCGTCCACGAATTGCGCTGCGCCGGTCACCTTCGCCCGGCCTTCCACGCGCGGGAGGTCCTTGCCGACGATCGTCGTCTTCTTTTTCATCTCACGATTCCCTCCTTGGCCGATCTGCCAACAAAACTACCTTTCGTCCAACCGGGTCTTCCCTCAACCGATGGTGGTTACGGTCACTCCGGTGAAGGTCGCGCTCCCCTCAGCCACGAACAGACCCAAGGCGCCGGCGCGCTGGTCGTAAGCCCGTGTGCTCAGCGCGATGGCCTCGTTGAGGTAGGCGACCACCACCGTGTCCTCCACAATGACCTTCATCCTCATCGGCTCGCCGCTCGCGATCTCCAGCGGCTGTTCCAACATGAACGGTTGATCCCCAGGGCGAGGCCAACGGTCAAAGGTCATCCGCCTGCGCATCGGTTCCCAACGGAATTGGTAGTACCGTTCCAGGCTCTGCTCTGCCCGCAAGAGGAGCCCACAGGAGCGAGTGCCGGGGGTGCAAGCGATGGTCAGGTCAACCTGGCAGGTTTCCGGCAACTCGCCCAGGATGCAGGCCGCGAAGCCGTCGGTCGGCCCGGCAGAGAAGGAGTTGCCCACCCGTTGCCACTGCCCCAGGCGAGGTTGGCATGTAAGGGGCATAGGCACCTTGAACAACCCTGCCACTGCCGACGGCGCCGATATAGAGAACCCGCCATCTTCGTTGGGCCTCAGTTCGTGCACGACCATGTGCCCGCCCCACTCCCATCCGCCGGTATCGGTCTCTCCCTCGCGCGTGGGATTCCAACCGAAGATGAAGCGCCGTTGGCCATCAGAGGCCGTTTTCGCCGCATAAAAGGCGCGCGTATCAAAGACGTCATTGGCCGGGGCAAGCCAGGGCCCTGCCAGCGAATCGCTGAAGCGGTAATGGGTCACGTGGCGTTCGCTGAAGGTGGAATAGACCAATGCCCAACGCCCTTCCCAACGGAAGAGGTCAGGACATTCGTGGGTATAGTAGAGGGAGGGCGCCCAGAAAGGAGGACGTACCTCCCAGCGTTCCAGATCAGGCGAGGTAGCCAGGGCGATGCAGCCGCGGCGGTTGGCCGGCCCATCCTTCTGGCGCGCGGCCATCAGCATCCAATACTCGCCCGCCTCCTCGTTCCAGAAGACGAAGGGGTCACGCCAGTCTTTGCCTTCGTACCATCGCGCATCGGCCCGGAGCACAGGGTTGCGCGGGTCCTTTTGCCAGGTGCGCAGGTCGTGGCTGATGGCGTGGCAGATCGTCTGCGGCGCGTCCGGGCCGGCATAGCCTGTGTAGAAAAGGTGGAAAAGGCCTTCGCGTTCAATGACCGAGCCGGTCCAACAACCCATGGCGTCAGGTTCACCCGGCAGCCCCGGCGAGATAACCAGCGGCCACTCGTCCCAGTGAGCCAGGTCGCGGGAGACGAGGTGGGCGTAGGGTGTGTAGTCGGCCCCGTGGCGATGGGGAGGCAAGGGAGCCTTCAGGTAAAAGGCATGGAACGCTCCCTGCCAGTAAAAAGGGATCACGTCGCCGACGAAACCGTCGGCAGGACGATAATAAACGCGCATACGGTCAGTTCTCCCGATGCGGACGTTTGCGGCGCGCGGCCTCCTGCACCGCCGCGATGATGCGGGTATAGCCGGTGCAGCGGCAGAGGTTCCCCACCAGCCCGACGCGTATCTCCTCCTCCGTCGGGTCTGGGTTGCGGTCCAAGAGCGCGCGGGCGGCGATGAGGAAGCCCGGCGTGCAGAAGCCGCATTGCGTGCCGCCCAAATCCATGAAGGCCTCCTGAATGGGGTCCAGCTGGTCGTCGTGGGCCAAGCCTTCCACGGTGGTGATGTGGCGGCCGTCGGCCTCCACCGCCAGCGTGAGGCAGGAGTTGATCGGCTCGCCGTCCATGAGGACGGTGCACGCGCCGCACTCGCCCTCGGCGCAGCCGTTTTTGGTCCCCGTGAGGACCAACTGCTCCCGCAACATCTGCAGGAGCGTGTGGTGCGATTGCACCTCCAGGTCGTATCGCTCGCCGTTCACCCAAGTCGTGATCTGATGCTTCATCTCTTACCACCTCTCCTTAAGCCTTAAGCCTTCGGCGTCAATGAGCCCCAAACCTCGTTCACGCCCCGGCGCGTGAGGACGCGCACCATCGCGCGCCGATAAGCGGCACTGGCCCGGATGTCGTCAATGGGGCGCGCCGTCTCCATCGCGGCCAGGGCCGCCGCCTCTACCGCGGCCTCGTCGGTGGCCTCGGCCAGGATCGCCTCGGCGCGGGGGGCGCGGATCGGCGTCGGCGCGACGGCGCCCAGGGCGATGCGCCACGCGGTTCCCGACGGCCGGCCTGGGTCAGGATACCCGAAGACGGCCACGCCGACCACCGCGATGTCGCCGATGCGCGTGCGACCTAACTTCAGGTAACGGCCCACGCTCCCCGGCGGGGGCGGCGGCACGTGGACGGCAGTTAGGATCTCGCCCGGCTCCAGCACCGTCTTGCCGGGGCCTAGGAAGAACTCCGTCAGGGGCACGGTGCGCCTTCCGCGCGGCCCGAAGATGAGCGCCTCCGCCTCCAGCACCAAAAGCGCCGGGGCGGTGTCCGCGGCAGGCGAGGCGTTGCACAGGTTGCCCCCCAGCGTAGCCCGGTTGCGCAATTGATACGAGCCGACCGAGGCCGCGCTCTCGGCCAGGATCGGGTAGCGCCTCTGCACCTCCGGCGCGTCGGCCACCTGATTCATCGTCGCCGCCGCGCCGATGGTCAGGCCGTTTTCGTTATAAGCGATCTCCCGCATCCCATCCAGGCCCTTCACGTCCACCACGTAGCGGGGCCGAATGAATTTGCCTTCTATGCGGATCAGGAGGTCCGTACCGCCCTGGAAGAGCCGCGCCTCCGTCGGGTGCTCGGCCAGGAAGCGACTTGCCTCCTCCAACGTCTTAGGCTTGATGTAATCAAACGGTTGCAACGAACCTCACCTCCTATGGGGCTTCTTTGCCACTCAGTTCCTTCAGGGGCACGTAGGGGCGTTCCCACCGGACGCCCCTACGCCTCCGCCAACGCTACGCTACAACGATGCGACCGCTCCTTCATCGGCAGCCCGTCCGGTGAGCCGAGGTCGGGGTACGCGGCGTCCTAGACCTCTATCTCCAGTTGATCCACCCTGACCTCCTCAAACTCCTTGTCAATCTGGCGGGCAGGGAAGAGGAGGAAGATCACGTTGAGGATGATCCCGACGAAGGCCGAGGTCGCGATGGACGGGAGCTTCATGCCCCAGATGGGGATCAGGCCACCCTCAAAGCCGATGGCGCCGCCGATGCCAATGACCAACACCGTCGCGATGACGGCCAGCTTGCGCGGGTCAAAGAAGTTGACCCGGCGCGCCACCTGCAAGGCGATGCCCTGGGCGCCGATCACGCCGAACAGGTAGATGGCCAGGCCGCCGGTGACCGCCGTAGGCAGCGTGCCGACCAGCGCGGCCAGCTTCCCGATGAAGCCGAGGACGATCGCGATGGCGCCCGCGGTCATCAGGGCCGGGCCGGAGTAGTTGCGGGTGATCGCCATCAGCGAGTTGTTCTCGCCGTAGTTCGTTCCGGCGCAGCCCCCCAGAAGCCCGTTGATCATGTCGCCGACGCCGTCGCAGATCAGGTTGATGCCGATGAACTGGCTCAGTTTCAGGGCGGGCCTCTTCAACTCCGCCGCCAGCTGATCTACGTACAGGCTGATCTGATACAGGTGGGCGGTGGACTCTGGGATGGTCGCGATGGCGATGGGCGCGATCGCCAGCGCCGCGCTCCCCCAGAAGACGGGCAAGGTGAAGTTGGGGATGCGGAACCAGGCCGCCTCCGCCACCGGCTTGAAGTCCACCAGGCCCAGAGGAATGGAGATGATGTAGCCGACGATCCCGCCCAGGAGCACGGGGAGCATGCCGATCAGCCCCCGGCCGCGCAGATAGACGGAGAAGAGGATGGTGACGAGGAGGGTGATGACGGCTACCGTCCAGTTGGCCGAGGCCATGCTCAAGGCGGCATAGGCCAGGGCGATGCCGATCACGGTGGCGACCGACCCGGTTACCTCCGGCGGCAAGACCTTGTCCAAAGACGCCTTGCCCACGAAGCGAATCAGAAGGCCGACGAGGACGTTGACCACGCCGGTCATCATGATGCCGCCCTGGGCCACGCGAATCCGCATGATCGGGTCGTCAATGCCGTACACGTTGGTGACGGTGATGGCGACCACCGGCGCGATGTAGGAGAAACTGGAACCGTAATAAAGAGGGATGAAGCTCTTGGTCAACCAGGACGAGAGGAGCAAGGCGACGATGGTTGCCAGGCCAGAAGCGAAGAGGGTGACACCGACATCAAATTTGGTGAGGATAGCGACCAGCACGGTGGCCGGGAACATGGTGAGGACGTGCTGGAAGCCCAGGCTGAGCATGGCACCGATGGGCGGCGCGTCGTTGGGCAGATAGCCTACGAACCTCTTCTCTGCTGCGATTGCTGCTGCCATCAGGGTACTCCTTTCGTGGTGACGTAGCAGGATGAAGGCTGACTCTTCTCCTCCTGAGCAGAGGCCCCGCGCCGACGTCAGGGCCGTGATCTTATGCGGTTGTCAACAGTGCACCTCCTTTCCGGGCCGGGATGGTCTTCGCGTCCGGCTCCTCCACCCCTTCGTTCCCCGCCTCCTTCCGACGAGCGAGGGGCAGGAAAGGCAGAAAGGTGGTTGAGGAAGCCGAAGCCTACCAGAAGAGGATCATGACGGCCTGTCTGTCAGGTATTCGCTCCGCTCGGCAGGCTCAAAGGCGCTGCGAGCCGGGCGTAGGAGCCCTTCGTAGGCTGCCAAGTTGCGGTCTTGCAGATGGTCAAAGCGCATCGGCGTCGTCGCGCCGTAGGTCAGGCGCTTGATCGGGTCGGGATCTAGCTCGGCGAAGATGATCTCCTCGGTGCCGCGCCCCTGCGCCAGTTTCTGGGCGATGGGCGAAACGATCATGCTGTGGCCGAAGTAGTAGTTGCCGCCGGCGTCGGTGCCTACGGCGTTGCAGGCGACGATGTAGAGGTGGTTGTCGTAGGCCCGCGCCTTGTTCGTGACCTCCCAGATCTCGTAACTGCGTAGGAGAGCAGAGGGTCGCGCCACCACCTCCGCTCCCTGGATGGCGAGGACACGATAGAGTTCGGGAAAATCGCCGTCGTAGCAGATGGTCAGGCCGACGACGCCCAAAGGCGTGGGAAAAACGGGCGCCGCGCGCCCCGGCGTAGACCATCCGCCGGCGGAGCGCCGCTCGGTAGGGAAGAGGTGGGTCTTGCGATAGACGCCGACCACCTCCCCTTGCGGGCTGATCAGCGCCGCTGAGTTGTAGACGATGCCGCGCTCAGGCCCACGCTCATAAGTAGGAAACACCACCCAGGCCCCCAGGTTGCGGGCCGCGCGCTGGATGACCTCCGTCGTGCGGCCGGGGATGACATCTATGAGGTCCCACAGCGCCTCCGGTGGCATCCCCGGCGTGAAGCCCGTCGTTACCGCCTCCGGCAAGACGAGCAGGGACGCGCCGCTCTCTTTGACGGCGCGGGCCGTCCACTCCGCTGCCTTCTCGGCGTTGCTCCGCACCTGATTGGGCTCGCTGGCTATCTGCACCGCCGCGGCCACGAACCGTCTCATGCGCCGCTCTCTCGGTCTACCTAGGCCCTGCACAGCCGATGGCGTCGCCGAACTTTGTCTTCGGCAGCTGCGCCTTCCTCGCCATCAGCGCCTCGTACTCGGCGTCGTCCACGAAGGCGACGATGCGGCTGATGCACGACTCGCCATCCACGAAGCGCCAGGGGAAACAGCCGATGGTGACCCGCCGGTTGAGGAGGAGATCAATGTCGCCCCCTACGCATTCGGCATGGATGATGCCGTGCGGGAAAAGCTCTATGTGCATCAACTGGTACTTGTCGTCGGTGAAAACCTCAGCCAGGGCCTTGCCGTACTTGCGCTGGAAGTGGGCCTCCGCCTCTTTCGTCTGGCGCGGCATCCATTGGCGGATGATCGTGTTCATCGGATGGTCGGCGCTGCCGCAATCCACCGCCAGCCACCGCAGTTTCTTGGCCTTGCACCACTCGGCAAACTCCCGGTCCGGGCCGGGGTGTTTGACCATGTAACGCACCTCGTCCGCGGTCGGCTGGTCCCAACCGAAGCGGTGGTAGCCCGTATGGATGATCAGGATGTCCCCTTCCCGCACCTCCACCCGTTCTTCCACCATCTTGGACGTGTAGATGTCGTAGTCGCCGACGGCATCGCTCAGGTCCACGACGGCGCCGGGGCCGCAGAGGAAATCCAGGCTGAGGGAGGCGATGTCCTTGCCGGGGGTGTAGAAGTGAATCTCGCCGTCTAGGTGCGTGCCCAGGTGGTTGGAGTGGGTGAGGAGCTGGCCGTTGGCTCCGTTCGGGGCGAGGCGCTTGAAGTATTTGACCTGTAGAGGCTCGTAGGTAGGCCAGGCCGGAGTCTGAACGCTGAGAGGGATGCTCAGATCAACGAGTTTCATCAGAGCGACCTCCTTGTGCGCTCGCTATGGGGGAAAATAAAAACGTGCAGTTGGGGCCAACCAGGCTGAAGCGATGAGAGGACAATGCCATGCCTGGGGTGCTCGGGGGGATAACGAGGCGGCGGCAACGAACGTCCCGAACACCCCGGCCGAGTCAGTCCCAACTGCTCGGGGAAAAGCATACCATGATTCCTGCAACCCGAATATGATGTAGGTCAGGTTTCTGGGCGGCTTTTCTCGCGAGATCGCCGCCCTTTCCCCACATAGCGTGCCGCCTCGCACCTGCAATTATATCACAAAAGTCATGCAAAATGCAACAGTGAAGAGGCCCAACATCGGCAATCAATTCTGAAAAGAGCCTGGCCATTACTGCGCCGCCAGCCTCGCGATGGTAACGCCGTCGCCCCCCTCCTGAGGGTCGCCCGCGCGCTGCTCGGCCACCAAAGGATGGCCGGCCAGCCTTTGCCGGACCACCTGGCGTAAGACCCCCGTCCCCTTGCCGTGGATGATCCGCACCCAGGGGAGGCCGGCGCGAAAGGCCGCATCCAGGTACCGGTCCAGGCGGGAGGGGACCTCTTCCGCCCGCAGGCCGCGCAGGTCCAACTCCATCCCCGGCGAGGGGGCCAGGGGCAAAACGCTTCCGCTGCGCTCACCGGCGATCGCCTCCGGGCGGGCCCGCTCGCGCAACTCCAGCCGCTCCTGGGGCAGCCGTAGCCGTATGGAGCCCATCTGCACCTCGGCCTCATCCCCTTCTAGCGCGGTCACCTCGCCGGAGGCTTGCAGGCTGGGCACCCAGACCAAGTCGCCCACCTGTAGCGGCCCGGCAGGCGTCGGCGCAGGCGGGGGAGGGGGCTCCACGATGGGCAACGCTGCGGCCTGGCGCGCCAGGGCGGCCTGGGCCTCGGCCAGTTCGCGGTCGCGCGCCTCCTGCGCGGCCAGGCGCGCCCGGGCCCGCGCGATCTCCGCCCGCGCCGCCGCCAACTCCTCCTGTGCCTGCGCTCGCGCCGCGTTCAGGATGGCGAGCCGCTCCTCCTCAATGTGCACCAGGCGGATCGCCAGTTCCCGCCTCAGCACCTCCGCGTCTCGCCGCGCCGCCTCCGCCTCGGCCTGGGCCTTGAGCGCGGCCTCGCGCGCGGCCTTGATCTCCGCCAGCAGCCCTTCGGCTTGTAAACTCCCCGGCTGGATCATCGCCTGGGCCGCAGCGATGATCGCCTCATCCAGCCCCAGACGCCGGGCGATGGCCAGCGCATTGGAGCGCCCGGGCAGGCCGATGGTCAATTCATAAGTAGGCGAGAGGGTCTCCAGGTCAAACTCCACGCTGGCGTTGCGCACGCCGGGCGTCGCATGAGCATAGACCTTCAGTTCGGAGTAATGGGTGGTGGCCAACGTGGTGATCCGCCGGACTAGGAGATGCGACAGGAGCGCGCGGGCCAGCGCGGAGCCTTCCTCCGGATCGGTGCCCGCGCCCAACTCATCCAACAGCACCAGCGAGCGCTCATCGGCCTCGCGCAAGATGCCGATGATGTTGGTCATGTGCGAGGAGAAAGTGGAGAGGGACTGCTCTATGGATTGCTCATCGCCGATGTCGGCGTAGATGCCGCTGAAGGCCGACAACCGAGACCCTTCGGCGGCAGGGATGGCAAGCCCGGCCTGCGCCATGCAGGCCAGAAGGCCGACCGTCTTCAGGCTGACGGTCTTGCCGCCCGTGTTAGGGCCCGTGATGACCAGGATGAAGTAGTCTTCGCCCAGATGTACGTCTATGGGCACCACCGTCGCCGGGTCCAACAAGGGGTGCCGGGCGCGGCGCAAATCTATGGTGGAGCCAGGGTGATAGAGGGCCTGGCCTGCGGGGGTCTCGCCTTCTATCGCCTCCCCTCTGCCCTTGGCTGCCTTGAAGGCCACCAGTTCCGGCTCCACGCCGTGGATGGCGTCGGCGTATTTCGCCTTGGCAAAGGCCAGGTCCAACGCGGCCAACGCCTCCACCGTGCGCTCTATGTAGGGGGCCTCATCGGCGACCAGGTCCGTCAGTTCGGCCAGGATGCGGCGGATCTCCCGCTCCTCCTCTAACTGGCGTTCCCGCCAGGCGTTGTTGAGCTCTACCGTCGCCAGAGGCTCTATGAAGAGGGTGGCGCCGCTGGCCGATTGATCGTGCACCAGGCCGGGGATGCGTCCCTTGTGCTCGGCCTTCAGCGGGATGACGTAGCGTCCGCCCCTCTGGGTCACGATGGGCTCTTGCAGATAGGGGAGGTGGCTAGGGTTGGTCACCAGTCGCTCCAGAGTGGCGAGGAGGCGGTCATGCGCCTCGCGCAGTTCCCGACGGATGCGCGCCAGGGCCTCCGAGGCGCTGTCTAACACCTCGCCCCGCTCGTTCAGGCAGCGGCCTATCTCGGCGATGAGGTGCTGGCAAGGTTCAATGCGCGCGGCGATCTCGGCCAGACGCGGGTACTGGCTTCCCATGCGGCCCATGGTCGCGCGCAGGGTGCGGCCGGCCTGCAACGTGGCGCGCACGTCTAGGAGTTCGCTCGGCGATAGGACCTCACCGCGGCGAGCCCGCGGCAGCAGGGGGCGCACATCCCGCGCGCCGCCCACGCTGAGCGTGCCTCGGCTCGCAAGGAGGGCGCGCGCCTCCGCCGTCTCACGCAGGCGTTCTTGCGCCTCGCGCAGGTCGCCCGTAGGCGTCAGCGACAAAGCCAATTCGCGGCCCGCGGAGAAGTCGGTGTAGCCGGCCAGCCGTTCCAATATCTTCGGAAACTCCAGCGTTTGCAGCGACTTCGGGTTCATGACTTACCCGCGCAATTCTGCCCCTAACTCCTGCTGCACGCGTCTGATGATGCGCTGGCGCAGGCGCGCCACCGCCTCGGCGCTTAAAGTGCGGTCGTCGGCCTGGTAGGTCAGACGGTAGGCCAGGCTCTTGTGGCCGGCGGGGATGGGCGCGCCCCGATAGACATCAAACAGTTCCACCGCGCGCAGCAGTTCGCCCCCCGCCGCGCGCATCGCCGCGAGCATCTGCTCCGCCGTGACCTCCTCTCCCACGACGAAGGCCAGGTCCTCCCGCACCGCCGGGAAGGGAGAGATGGGCTTGATCTGCAGCGGGCGGTTGGAGGCGGCCATGAGAGGCCCAAGCGCGATCTCGGCCAAGCAGACGCGCTGCGCGGGGAGCCCAAACGCCTCCCGCGCCTTGGGGTGCACCTCACCCAAGATCCCCACGTCCGTCCCATCCACCTCCAGGCGCGCCACGCGCGGCCCAAAGGCAGGGTGGGCCGTCGCCGTGAAGCGCGCCCCCGTGATGTGAAGCCGATCCAGGAGCGTCTCCACCACGCCTTTCAGATCGTAGAAGTCCATCATCTCGCCGGAGCCGCCGTGCCACGAGCGAGGCGCGCGCGGCCCCGTCATCGCCAGGCACAGGTGACGCGGCTCGTCGGGGAGGAGTTCCCCTTCTCGCGGCCAATAGACCCGCGCGATCTCAAAGTGGGCCCAGCGGTCGGTGTAGCGCAAGTTATCCCGCAAGGTCAACAAGGCGCTGGGCAGAAGAGACGACCGCATGGTGTCGTGCTCCGGTGAGAGGGGGTTCGCCAGGCGCACGCTCTTCTCCGGCGGCAGGAGACAAGGGATGACGCCGACGCCGGTGTAGCCGGCCTCTGGCTCGTCCAGAGCGGCCAGGAGGCGCCGGTTCGCGTCCTGGCTCACCATGGAGTAGGAGATCACATCTTGCAAGCCGCAGCCGATCAGGATGTCGCGGACCCGCTCCTCCATCTCCAGTTCCGGATGGCGGCGCTGGGGCGGCAGGGCATCATCCATCAGCGTCGTCGGGATCTGGTCGTAGCCGATGACGCGCGCCACCTCCTCTATCAGGTCGGCGGGGATGCTCACATCCAGCCGCTGCCAAGGCACCGTGCAACGGAGAACGTCGGCCGCCGTTCGCTCCACCCGGAACCCCAGGCTTTCTAAGATCTGCATGATCCGCTCCGCACCGACCTCCATGCCCAGGATGCGTTGGACCTCGGCGGGCGTGATCTCTACCACGCGCGTGGCCTGGGGCACAGGGTAAGCGTCCGCGTAGCCTTGGGCGATGACGCCCCCTGCCAGCGTGCGCATCAACTCGCTGGCGCGGGTCGCGGCGGGGATCGTCAGCCCTGCCGGCACGCCGCGCCCGAAGCGTTGCGACGCCTCGCTGGGGATTTTGAGGGCTTGGGCGGTGCGCCGGTTGTTGATGTTGTGGAAGTTGGCCGATTCCAAGAGGACGTTGCGCGTGTTTTCCGTCACCTCCGTCTCCGCGCCGCCCATGACGCCCGCGATGGCGATGGGGCCGGCGGTGTCGGTGATCAAGAGCATGTCGGTCGTCAACTCACGCCTGACGCCGTCCAAGGTAACCATCCCTTCACCTGGGCGGGCGCGCCGCACGATGATGGTCGGGGTGCGCCCCTTTGCCCGCTCCACCAGTTTATCGTAGTCAAACGCGTGCAAGGGCTGACCCCATTCTAACATCACATAGTTGGTGATGTCCACGACGTTGTTGATGGGGCGCATGCCGGCCAAGCGTAAGCGGTGGCGCATCCAGAAGGGCGACGGGCCGACGGTTACCCCGCGAAGCAAAGTGGCGGAGTAGCGGTGGCAAAGGTCGGGGTCGGCGATCTCAATACCCACCTGCCCGGCGATGGGCGCGCCTTCCGCCCGCATGGTCGGCTCCTCCAGGCGCAACGGCTGGCCGGTCAGGGCGGCCACCTCTCGCGCCACGCCGATCAGGGCCAGGCAACGGGCCATGTTCGGCGTGATCTCTACCTCCAACACCACGTCGCCCAAGTAATCGGCCAGGGGCATCCCCACCGGCGCCTCGTCGGGCAGGATCAAGATCCCCTCATGATCGTCGGAGAGGCCCAGTTCCTTCTCGGAGCAGACCATCCCCTCCGAGAGGATGCCGCGGATCTTCCCTGCCTTCAGGGTCACGAGGCGCCCTTCGTCCGAGTAGCCGTCTATCAACCTCGCGCCCACCATGGCGAAGGGAACCTTCTGCCCGCGATCGCCGGGGCGAACGTTGGCCGCGCCGGTCACGACGGTCAGCGGTTCCCCTCGGCCAAACTCCACCATCGCCAGCGTCAGGCGGTCGGCGTTGGGATGCGGGCGCACCTCTAGGATCTGCCCCACGACGATGCGCTCCCGATCCCAAGGGATGCGCGGGGTCTTGGCCTTCGTCGGCGGGGATGAGGAGCCTCGCAGCGGCGCAGGGGGCTCCAGGCCAACGTACTCAATCCCCGATACCTCCAGCCCAGCCAGGGTCAGCCGCTCGGCCAGGGCAGGAACGGGCAGGGTGATCTCCACGTACTCTTTCAGCCAGGAGAGGGGGACTTTCATGGTCGGTTCACCTTCTATCCGAATTGTTCCAGGAAGCGCACGTCGTTGCTGAAGAAGTAGCGGATGTCGTCAATCCCGTATTTGAGCATGGCGGGCCGCTCCACGCCCATGCCGAAAGCGAAGCCCGAAAACAGGGCAGGGTCGTAGCCGCCGTTGCGCAGGACGACGGGATGCACCATGCCGCAACCCATGATCTCCAGCCACCCCGTGTACTTGCAGACCCGACACCCTTGGCCGTTGCAGATGATGCAGTCCATGTCCACCTCGGCACTGGGCTCGGTGAAGGGGAAATGGCTGCAGCGGAAGCGGAGTTTGCGGCCCGCGCCGTACATCATGCGCACGAAGGAAACGATGACGCCCTTCAGGTCGGCCATGGTGATGTGGCGACCGACGGCCAGCCCTTCCACTTGGTGAAACATCATCTCCGAGCGCGCCGTGACCTGCTCGTAGCGGTAGCACATGCCGGGGAGGATGACGCGAATCGGCTCCGGACAATATTGCCGCATGACGCGAATCTGCCCGGGCGACGTGTGGGTGCGCAGAAGGACGCCGGGGGTCGTGGTGTAGAAGGTATCCCACATGTCGCGCGCCGGATGGCCGGGCGGCATGTTCAGGAGTTGGAAGTTGTTCTCATCCGTCTCCACGTCGGGCGCGTCAAAGATCTGGAAGCCCATCGCGGCGAAGATGCTGTAGATCTCCCGCAGGGTGCGGTGGCTGGGATGCATCCGTCCCAAGTTGACCGGGCGGCCGGGAAGGGTTACGTCTACCTTCTCCTCGGCCAGGGCCCTGGCCATCTCCTCCTGGCGCAACGCCTCCTGACGGGCCGCGTAAGCCGCCTCCAACGCCTGGCGGAACTCGTTGGCCGCCTTGCCGTAGGCAGGACGTTCCTCTTTAGGCAGTTGCGCCAGGCGCGCCATCACCTCGCTCAGGACGCCCTTGCGCCCGAAGTAACGGATGCGCCACGCCTCTAACGCGGCGGCGTCCTGCGCTGCAGACAGGGCCGCGCGAGCCTCTTCCGCCAAGCGGTCTAATTCTTCCATCATGCGCTGGTTTCCTCCCTCCGCAGGGCGTAGATGGGGAAGCCTGAACCTTTCGCTCCACCCTTCTCAAGCAAGACGGTCGCGCTCATCAGGGACGAAGCGCGACCGTCGCCTTCCGCGGTACCACCCTGTTTGCCCCGCCTTGGATCGGGGCCCCTCGCCGCCGTCGACCGGCGCAGGACGCCGATGTACCGGCTGCCCTGGTAACGGTGGGCTTCCGGAGCGGCCTACTGGCCGATGGCCTCATCGGCGTTCAGCCCGTCGGCTCAGGAGCGAACTTCGGCGAGGCTCCACCCGGCGAGGCTTGCAGTCGGTGGCCCCGCCTCCCTGGGGGCTTCCCCTCGCTTACTCCTCTCCGTCACAGCCTTTCGCTGCCGTGTTAGCGATATTATGCCGTAGAGGGCCGGTTTTGTCAAACGGCCGTCCTACACCGTCAACGTCACCTTGCGCAGGCCGCGAGGGTGATCCGGCTCGTAGCCCTTCGCCAGGGTGAGGCCCAAGGCGAAGAGTTGACCGGGGATGATGGCCACGATGGGCGAGAGCCATTCCGGTACGTCGGCGGGGAGAGGAAGCGGCGTGTGGGCCATCGCCAGAGCCTCCGGATGATCGGAGATGACCACCAACTCCGCCTCGCGCGCCCGCAACTGCTCCAGGAAGTGCAGCATCTCCGTCACCACCGCGCCGCTGGGGGCGATGGCAAAAACGGGGAAGCCGTGCTCCACCAGCGCTACAGGCCCGTGCAAGAAGTCGGCCGGGGAATACGGCTCGGCCAGCACGTAGGTCAGTTCCTTCAGTTTCAGCGCCAGTTCGTAGGCCGTCGCGTAGTTGTAGCCCCGCCCCACGATGACGCAACTCGGCATGTAGCGATAGCGCTCGGCCAGGGCTTTGGCCTTGCTTTCGGCCAGGACGCGCGCCGCGACCGAGGGGAGCCTCCCTGCCTGCTGCAGCCGTTCTTCATCCTCGGCCAGCGTCGCGCTCAACAGGGCCAGCAGGTAGAGCTGCGCGGTGTAGGTTTTGGTGGCGGCGAGGCTTCGCTCCTCACCGGCGCGGAGGGCCAACACGTGCTGGGCCGCGGCGGCCAAGGGAGAGGCGGCGTCGTTGGTCAAGGCGACGGTGAGCGCGCCTTGCCGTCGCGCTTCGGCCACCACCGCTACGATGTCGGGCGACTGGCCCGATTGAGAGATGCCCAGCACCAGCGCGTCCGTCAGGCGAGGCGGGGAGCCGTACAAGGTGAACAGGGAGGGCGTAGCCAGGGCCACGGGGAGACGATTGTGCGCGCCGAACAGGTATTGCCCGTAGCGCGCCGCGTTGTCCGAGGTGCCGCGCGCGGCGATGACGACGTAACGAGGCTCACGCTGGCGGATGGCCTGGGCGACGGCCTCCACCTCCGTCCGCCCCTGATCCCACAGCGCGGCCAGCACTTGGGGTTGCTCTGCGATCTCTCGTTCCAAGGCCGAGGACATCTCCGCTCACGCTCCTGTAAGTAAGAGGGTGGGCACGCGGCGTTCGGCCGCGGCCTGCTGACCGCGCGAGGCTAGGGGAGCCGGATCTCCTCGCCTACGACATGGGTCGGCGTGCGATGCAAGGGAAGGCGGCCTTGGGCGGCCAGTTCCTCCGTCGGCAGGGAAGCCTCATCCGGCTTATCCGACAAAGCCAGCAGGAGGGCCCCCCGCGCGCGCGCCCAGGCCGTGGCTTGCCATACCTCATAGGTGATGCAGATCTCGTGCAGCAGGCGTTCCGCCAGCGGCACGTCGTCGGGCAGATGGCCCAGGCGCGCGACGGTGCACAGGTACTCGTTGCGGCGGAAGGTTTTGAACGGGGTGGGGTCGTCCAACTGCACGCGGGCATAGACGGATTGGTGAATCTCCAGCAGGCCGTCCTGGCCGGCGAAAGGCACCACCGTATCGGCCCAGCGAATGAACTGGGCGAAATCAACCATCTGCCCGCTCTCCACGTCCTGTACCAACTCCGGCAGGGAGATGAGGCCAGCGCCGATGATCAGACAAATGTAGGCCAGGTAATCCTGATTGTCGGCGGTGAAAGGGTGGAAGGCCGGCTGGTTCAGGGTCTGATACGCCTTCAGGAACGCTTCGCGGTCAAAGGCGGCCCCCAACACGTCGGCCACCGTGCGCTCCACCCCTTCAATGCGGGCCTGATCAATGGGCTTGTCGTTGCGCCCACGCGCGCCGATGGCCGTCTTGTCCAGGTCCACCACGAAGGCCGTGCCGCTGTCAAAACGCCCGCCTTGGCTGCGCACCCAGGCCACGAACTCCGGCAAGGCGTTCCAGCGATTGGCGATGAATCGGTCCTCCTCCTGCACGATCTGGGGCGCGGCAGAGGCGTTCTCGCTGGCGATGAAGGCCCAGCCGGGGAGCCCCAGAGCCTTCTTCAGGTTCGCGAAGGCGGTTCCGTCCAACAGCCTGGTATCACCCAGGTAGATCAACTCGCGCAGCGGCACGCCGGGGTGATCCGTCTGCTGCGCGCGACGCAGGAGCCAAGCCACCACTTGGCCATAGGCGGGCTCCGCCTTGCGGGGGATGCGAGAGGAGCCAAGGCCTATCTCTCGCCACGCATCCCGTAGGCTAGGAAGGCACGAGTCGCAAGGGGCCAGGTTTCGGTAAATCACGCGATCGCCGAAAAGGTCGGCCACCGCCGCACGGTCACGTAAAATGTGGGTCATGCGGATACGGCGCGCGGGACTAGGATAGAAACACGGCCGCACGCGTCGTCCATTATACCAAAGACGGCCTAACCCGCAAATCGGCGCCTGGCCAGCGCCCGTCAATCCACTCCGCAGCCAGGCGAGGGAGGTTCGCTAAAGGCCCACGGTGCACCGTGCACGACGGCAGCGAGTCCAGAAACAGCTGGCCGTAGGCTTTGGATTGGATGCGGCGATCCAACACCACCACCACCCCGCGATCGGTCTGGCTACGGATGAGCCGTCCGAAGCCTTGTCGGAAGCGAAGGATGGCGTCGGGGACCGCGTACTGGCCAAAGGGGTCTTCCATAGACTCGGCGCGGGCGGCGAAGATGGGGTCGGTCGGGACCGCGAAGGGAAGGCGTACGATGACCAGGCAACTCAGCGCCTCGCCCACCACGTCAATCCCTTCCCAAAAACTGCGCGTGCCCAAGAGGACCGAGCGAGGGGTTGTGCGGAAGTTCTCCAGGAGTTGGCGCCGCGACGAGCCGTCGCCCTGCTCATAGACCACGATGTCCTCGTCGGCCAAAAGCGGGGCGATGGCCTGGGCCGTGCGGCGCAACTGGTTGTGGGAGGTAAAGAGGACAAGGGTGCGCCCTTGCGTCGCCTTGCACAGGCTGATCAGGGTGCGCTCTACCGTCTGCTGATAGCCCGGCGTGTTCGGCTCCGGCATATCCGTCGGGAGGTACAGGAGGGTGGATGCCTCGTAGTCAAAGGGCGAGCCGACGGTGAGGGCGCGCGCCTCATGCGCGTTCAGCCGCGAACGGATGAAATCAAAACTCCCCGCCGTGCGCAGCGTGGCCGAGGTCAGGATGACGGTGTCCTTCTTGTTGAACAGGTGCTCCTCCACCAGCGGCCCTACGTGCAGGGGCGCCGCGTGGAGTGAAACCCGTTGCTGGCGATTTCCCAACTCTACCCAGTAGATCATCTCAGGCGACGGCTTACTGACCAGCGCGGACAGTTGCTCCTGCCAAACCGTGAACTGCCGAGACACGCTGACCAGGTCGGCCCGCAGGTCCGGCAAATCAGGGATGTCGTATTCCTCCAGGCCGGCCAACACCTCACACAGCCGCTCCACGCCCTCGGACAGGCGACGTAGGAGGAGGGCCGCGTTGTCCCAGGCTACCTCCACCTGCGACCAACCCGGCTGAGAGCGGGTGGCGGGGATGATGCGCATCCGCAGGTCGTAGCCTTCGGCGCTGGCTACCTCCGGATGGTTTCTGACGAACTCACCGACCTCGTCAAAGAACGCCTTCAGGCGCACGTGGACCTGCTCCACCTCGCGTTGGAGACGGGCGACCAGGTCCCCGACCAGGGGAAAGGTCTCCGGCGGCAACGCGGGTTTGCAGTGGGTTAACACGTTGCCCAGGAGGCCGCCCCCCTGACCGGGGACGGCGGGCGAGAGGGTCGCCAGGAGTGAGTCGACACTTGCGCCGTCCACCGCGAAACTGAGTTGTTGGGTCGTCGCTTCCTCTAGGTGATGGGCTTCATCTACGATGAGGTACTTGTACTCCGGCAGGACGTTGTTTTCCGTGGCCACGTCGGCCATGAGCAGGGCATGGTTCACGATGATGATGTGGGCACGCTCCGCTTGTCGGCGGACGCGATAGAAGAAACAGCGGTCCTTCCGCATTTCGACGCAACGCTCTGCGGTGCAGGCGTCCGCATCCACCGCGACCTTGGCCCACACGGCCCGGTCCTGCTCGCTCGGGAGGAAGAGCTCGGTCTGGTCGCCTGTAGTCGTCGTCGGCAGCCAGATGAGGATCTTCGCCAGCACCCGCAGTTCCTCCGGCGAGAGGCCGCGCGCGGCGGCGCGCAACGCGTTCAGGCGACGAGGACAGAGGTAATTGCTGCGCCCCTTGACCAGCGCGACCTTGAAGCCCGCCGCGGCTTCGGGGTCTGCCGCCTCGGCCAGGCCGAGGACCTGCTGCAGAAGGGGGAGGTCCTTGTGGTAGAGCTGATCTTGCAGGTTGATGGTGTTGGTAGAGACGACGACGCGCGTTTGGTTGCGCAAGGCGTAGAAGATGGCCGGGAGCAAGTAAGCGACCGATTTGCCGGTGCCGGTTCCCGCCTCCACCAAGAGGTGCTCGCCGTTGTTGAACGCGCGCGCCACCGCGCGCAGCATCTCCACCTGAGGTGGGCGATGCTCGTAGCCCGGCAAGGCCTGGGCCAGCGCGCCGCCCGGCTCTAACAGGGCTGCCAACTCGTCCACATCTAAAGGCTCCGGCGGGTCGCGCGGGCGCAAGGGGCGCTCATCCGCCGAGGCGGCGAAGAGCGGCCCGGCCTCTTCCTCCTCGCCGCCGGGCGCCGACTGGCGCACCGCGCCCAGCCCCAAGCCCTGCGCGCGCCGCTCCAACTCTAGGAAGATCTCCCTCAGCGGCCAGCGCGCCGTCGTCGCCAAGCGGTTGATCTCCCTGAGGATGGGCAGCGGCACCCGTTCGCCCACCTCCAGCAGAGCCAGGAAGAGGGAGCGGGTGGTCTGGGCGTCCTCCAGGGCGCGATGGCGGACGGTGACGGGGATCCCCAATGCCTCGGCCAG
>DAOTYP010000076.1:0-11276 GCA_034434975.1 Anaerolineae bacterium
GGTCAGTGTGCCCGCCCAGGTATTTCGTGCCGCTGTGGATGACCAGGTCCACACCCAGGGCCAACGGACGCAGGTTGATGGGCGTGGCTAAGGTGCTATCAATGACGGTGCGCACGTTGTGCCGGTGGGCGACGGCAACCAGGCGACGCAGGTCCAGCACGCGCAGGAAAGGGTTGGTTGGGGTTTCTGAAAAGATGAGGCGCGTCTGGGGCCCGATGGCCGCCTCCAACGCGCCGTAATCGCCCGCGGGCACGACCGTAGCCTGCACCTGCCATCGGCGCAGGAAGGAGCCGATGAACTGGCGCGTGCGGCGATAACAATCATCGGTGACGACGAGATGATCGCCCGCCGAAAGAAAGGTGAGGAGCACGCTGGTTACAGCCGCCATCCCGCTTGCCAGCAAGACCGCGTCGTCGCCCCCTTCCAGCGCAGCCAGTTTGGCCTCCGCCACGCGCACCGTCGGGTTACCGTATCGCCCATATTCCTCCCGCTGCGGCACCTCCCAGAACATCCGCTCTTCCATGTACTTCATCAGGGACGCGGTATCGGCGAAACGGTAGGTGGCCGTCTGCACGATGGGCGTCGTCAGGGCGTGGTAGGGGTTGTCGCGCGGTTCGCCCCCATGGACGGACAGGGTAGAGGGCCCTGCAGGTAGCACGTCGGGCATAGGGTAGTCAGACTCCCGCCAGGATCGCGCTCAGTATATCATGTTCGCGACGTTGTGGCAACGCGCGGGGCCATCCGTTGCGGCGGAGAGTGAGGGGCGTGGCCGGGGTGAAAGAGGCGCCGTAGGCAAGCCGAGCGGACGAAGGGCCCAGACTTGGCGCGGGCGCTCTTCACGCGAGCTCCGTCCACCTTCGTCAGGTTGCCCATGAGACCCTGCGGAAGGTGGTCACCTCGTCGCTTGCCACCGCCGGACCGCTACGGCGGGGCAAAATAGGCCAGCGCGCGCCGCAGCCGCTCCTCCACTTCCGTTATCTCGCGAGGCACGCTCTGCACCGCGCGCTGCGCCTCTGCGATGCTGTAACCCAAAGCCGTCAGGGCATCTATCACCTCAGCATCTGCGGCGGTGAGCGCGGCCCAACCCTCCGGCGCGCCGGCCGCGACGCCGACCTTGTCCTTCAGATCAAAGACGATCTTCTTGGCCGTCTTGGGCCCGATGCCGGGGATGCGGCCTAAGAGGTCCACCTGCTCCTGGCTGATGGCGAGGCGCAACGGCTCCGGCGCCATGGCCGAGAGGAGGGCCATGGCCATGCGCGGCCCGACGCCGGGGACGGTCAGCAGGAGCTCAAAGAGCCGCAGCTCCTCCTCCGTCTGGAAGCCGAAGAGGGTCAGGTCGTCTGCGCGCACGTGCAGGTGCGTGAACAAGGCGACGGCCTCACCGACCGGCGCCGAGGCTAACAGGGGGGCAGGCACGCGCACGGCAAAGCCGACGCCGCCTACGTCTACCACGATGTGGTCCCTGCCACGCCCCACCAATACCCCTTGCAGTCTGGCGATCATGCGGCAGCCGTCTCGCTCTGAGCCTTCTCCCGCTCGCGAAACTTGTAACCGGCCCCGCGCACCGTCAGGATGTACTCCGGATTGGAGGGGTCGGGTTCAATCTTCTCCCGCAGGCGGCGGATGCCGACCTCCACCAAGTTGGTGCCCGCGACGAAATCGTAACCCCACACTTCCCGGAACAATTTTTCCTTGCTGATGGCCTGGCCCGGGCGCGACATGAGGTAGTAAAGGAGCGAAAACTCAATCGGGGTGAGATGGACGGGCCTGCTATCTACCTGGACCGAACGGGTCTCCGCGTCCACCGTCACGCGGCCGATGGTGATCACCTGCGGCGGCGAGGGATGGCGGATCGCCTCCACGCGGCGCATGATGGCCTTGATGCGGGCCTCTACTTCCTTGAAGGAGAAGGGCTTGGTGATGTAGTCATCTGCCCCTGCTTCAAAGCCGGTGACCACGTCTTCCACATCGCCCAGGGCGGTGAGCATCAGCACGGGGACGTCGGAGCGTTGGCGCACCTTGCGGCACACGGTGAAGCCGTCCACCTTCGGCATCATGATGTCCAAGATGATGAGGTCCACCTGCTCCTGCTCCAATCGCTCCAGGGCAGCCTGACCGTCGGCCACGGCCAGGACCTTGTGGCCGGCTGCCTCCAGCGACAGGCGGATCAGGTTGCGCAGAGGGGCCTCGTCTTCAGCGACCAGGATGGTGAGAGGACCGAAAGCCATGAATGCCTCCACAGGTTCCCAGGCCGAAGAGAGCCTCACCCTTGCACCTGGGAGATGAACTCAGCGAGACGCGCTGAATGGAGGTGGCAGATCGCAATGGCCACCGCGTCGGCGGCGTCGTCCGGTTCGGGCACGTGCTCCAAGCCCAAGACGAGGCGCACCATCTCTTGCACTTGGGCCTTCGGCGCCGAACCGTAGCCAACGATGGCTTGCTTCACCTGACGCGGTGTGTACTCGTACACGGGCGCTCCGGCCTGGGCCGCCGCCAAGAGCGCTACCCCGCGCGCCTGCCCTACGGACAGGGCCGTGCGCGCGTTGCGCGCGAAGAAGAGCTCCTCTACCGCCACGGCCCCCGGCTGATAGCGGGCGAGCAACTTCGCCAGCCCCTCATGGATGCCGCGCAGGCGTTCGGCCAGCGGCCATGCGGCCGGGGTGGCGATGACGCCGTAATCCAGCAGGCGCAAGCCGCCCCCTTCGCCTTCCGCTACTACGCCGAAGCCGCACCGCGCGGTGCCCGGGTCAACTCCCAACACGATCATGGGATGCCTTGGCCGCCAGGGCCGACTCCTACGCTGCCTCCTGATACTGGGCCAGGCTCTCCTCGGAGAAATCCAGGTTGGAATAGACGCGGCTGACGTCCTCCAACTCCTCCAGTTGCTCCATGACGCTCATGTTTTGGAGCGTCTCCTTGGGGCCCAGGGTGATCTGCGTCTTCGGGGCCATGTAGCGCTCCGCCGTCTCTATCTTCAGCCCGCGGGCCTCCAACGCCTCGCGCACCCAGCGCAGTTGCTCGGGCGCCGTGTAGATCTCCACCTGCTCCTCGCCGATCTCCACATCTTCCGCGCCCGCCTCAATGGCCCAGTCAAAGATCTCCTCGGGGTTGTGATCGTCCACGGCCACGGCGATGTAACCCTTGGGCTCAAACTGCCAGGCGACGGCGCCCGACTCCGCCATGCTTCCCCCCGCCCGGGTGAGGACGCGCCGGATGTCGGCGACGGCGCGGTTGCGGTTGTCCGTCACCACTTGCACCAGGTACGCGACGCCGTGAGGCCCGTAACCCTCAAACATCGCCTCCACCAGTTCTTCGCCCTTTTCCAGGCCCGCGCCCCGCCTGATGGCCCGCTCAATGTTCTCTTTGGGCATGTTGTTGGCGCGCGCCTTCTCTATGGCCAGGCGCAGTTTGAAGTTGGCATCCGGATCGCCGCCCTCTCGCGCCGCGATCTGGATCTCGCGCGCCAACTTGGTGAACAACTGGCCTCGTTTCGCGTCCTGAGCCCCCTTCTTGCGCCGAATGGTAGCCCACTTGCTATGACCGGACATAAATCCCTCCTACCTCGCGCGGCGCTCCCTCCCCTCATGCATGAGCGCCACGGTGAGAAATGTCGTCCTCGCGACCGTCCTGGTCAGGGCGCTCCTCCGCCAGGATCGTATGGGGCATGAAGAGAACCCTCGGCCAGACGCTAACTCCCCGTGACCGCGACTTCCGCCTGCGCCACGGCCCGATAGGTCGCCTCACGGCGCTGCGCGGCCAGCGCGTCCGCCGCCTTCAGGAAGGCGCAGAAGAGCGGATGAGCGGCGGTCGGCCGCGACTTGAACTCCGGGTGAAACTGCGTGCCCAACATCCAGGGATGATCGGCCAACTCGGCGATCTCCACCAACCTCCCATCCGGCGACAGGCCGCTGAGCACCAGGCCGGCAGAGGTCAACACCTCGCGATAGGCGTTGTTGAACTCAAAGCGGTGGCGATGGCGCTCATAGACTACCGGCACGCCGTAAGCCTCGGCCGCGCGCGTGCCGGGCCGGAGATGGCACGGATAGACGCCCAGGCGCATGGTGCCGCCCATGTCCTCAATGGAGCGTTGCTCCGGCAGAAGATCAATGACCGGATGACGGGTGCCATGCTCAAACTCGGTGGAGTTGGGCTCGTCGCTCCGGAGGACGTAGCGGGCGAACTCAATCACCATGACCTGCATCCCCAGGCAAAGGCCGAAGTAGGGCACCCGATGCTCACGCGCGTACCGCGCCGCGACGATCTTGCCGCCGATGCCGCGATAGCCGAAGCCGCCCGGCACTACGATCCCATCCACGTGCGCCAGACGGTCCAACTCGCGCCCGCGCTCCAGCTCTTCCGCGTTGATCCAATCTATTTCTACATCGCGCCCCAGGGCCACGCCTGCATGGCGCAAGGCCTCGCGCACGCTCAGGTAGGCATCCTGCAGCTCCACATATTTGCCCACCAGCCCCACGCGCACCACCGGCTTGGGGCGTCGGATCTCGGATACCATCTGGCGCCACTCGGCGAGGCCTGGCCCCGTGGAGGATAACCCCAGCCGTTCCATCAGGAAATCGGTCAGGCCGGCTTCCTCCAGCATCAACGGCACGGCGTAGATCGTGTCGGCGGTCACCACGGGGACGACCGCGCGCACGTCCACATCGCAGAAGAGCGCGATCTTCTCCCGCACGCCGGGCCCTACCGGGTAATCGGAACGACAGACGATGACGTCAGGCTGGATGCCGATGCCCCGCAACTCGCGCACGCTATGCTGGGTCGGCTTCGTCTTCAGTTCCTGGGTGGCCGCGATGTAAGGGAGAAGGGTAACGTGGACGTAGAGGGTGTTCTCGCGGCCTACATCCTTGCGCATCTGCCGGATGGCTTCCAGGAAGGGGAGGCCCTCAATGTCGCCCACGGTGCCGCCTACCTCCACGATCACCACGTCCGCGTGGGTTTCCTTGGCCACCAGCACGATGCGCCGCTTGATCTCGTTGGTCACGTGCGGGATCACCTGGATGGTGCCGCCCAGGAAATCGCCTCGCCGTTCCCGCAGGATAACCTCGTTATAGACTTGGCCGGTGGTTACGTTGCTGGAGCGGGTCAGGTTCGTCTCAATGAAGCGCTCGTAGTGACCTAGGTCCAGGTCCGTCTCCGCGCCATCCTCGGTGACGAAGACCTCGCCGTGCTGATAGGGCGACATGGTGCCGGGGTCCACGTTCAGGTAAGGGTCCAACTTCTGGATGGCTACCGACAGGCCGCGGCTCTTGAGGAGTCGTCCGATGGCCGCGGCGGTGACGCCTTTGCCCAGCGAACTGACAACCCCACCTGTCACGAAGATGTACTTCGCCATCGCTCTCCCCCAACTCTCGTCTGCATCGGCGCGCGCAAGCAAAAGAGACACGGAGGCATGTGTGTCCCCGTGTCTCCACCTCACCAGGGCTCAGCCAGAGCCGTGAGCCGATCCATCGGCAGTGGACGCTTCAAATCCAAACGCACCGTGCGCACGCTATCTTTCTGCGAGACCTCCGTCTTCAATCTTATCATAACTCCCACAGGCTGTCAACAAGCCCCGCGCGGCGGGTGTGGCGATCACGGCGTCTATGAGGTAGGCTGTAGCCCATGGCGCCTGTTCGCTCTGTCAGAGCGCCACGTCGTCAATGAGGGCTACAACCGCAGCGGCAGCCAACGGCACCTGGGTCAGGCTGCGGTTACCCCTGCACGCCCCAACTCCAACCTCACGCCTAGCGGCCTGGGCGTGGTAAAATAGCCGCGCGGAGGTCCGATGCGCCTCAGAGATATCCTCTTTTTGGGCGTGCTCTTTTTCTCCTGCGCCCTTGTTCTCGGTGGCGCGCCGTCTGCCTTTGCCTACGGCGGAGCCGCGCGCGTGCCCATTGACTATCTGGGGACCGATGACGCCGTGCGGCGTGCCCTCTTCCTGACCGACCTGCTGGCGCCGGCCGCCGAGCACGGAACGGCGCCGGTCATCGTTTTGAACGACGTGCCTCTATCGCCGCAGGAGGCGGCCGCGATCGGCCAAGAAGTGCGCCGAGGTCGGAGCCTCCTTCTCCTCCTGGGGCCGCGCGCGGGCGTGGAGACGCTTAGGGAGATCGCGGATGGCGACCTGACCGCGCGCCTCGTGACGGCCCCCCAAAGTTTGCGCCTGGTGGATGCCTCGGCAGGGCCGTTGGCCGAGATCAACTGGCTCTCCGCGCCGCAGGCGCGGGCCCGCAGCGTGGTAGAGGGCTTTGCCCTGCAACCCGTGGTGGAGACGGAGAAAGGCCAAACCATCCTCGGACGCGCCCGCTTGGGAGCGGGCACCCTCTGGGTGATGACCCTCTGGCTGGGCGACGACGGCAACGCTCCGTTCCGCGAGTGGCCCTACTTCAACTATCTGATCTACAGTCTGGCAGCCCAGGCGGCTGGCGCAGATGTGCGCCCCTTCGCCGATTATCCAGCCTCGCCAGTGCCCCACCGCCACGAGCGCATCGCCATTGTGACCCTCCTATCCCTCATGTTTCTGGGCACGGCGGTTGCTTTCGCGCTGGTGCGACGCTACAGCCTGGCCCATCCGGAGGCGCTGGAGCGCATCATCGCCGACGCCGCGCGCTTTCGTCGTCGCGAGGCGGCGGAGTGGGAGGAGGTGGGGTTTCACCGCCCCCTGGCAGGTTTTCTCTTCCTCCTGGCCGTGGGCCTTGTCCTTTTCGTTGTCCTGATGGTCTATCAGCAGATCGTCCTCTACGGCATCCTCCTACCTTCGGCCCAGGCGCGCGGCATCTGGTCTCTCATCGTCTCGTTCTTCAGCACCTTTTGGCTCCTGTTTGACTGGGGCACAAGCACCGCTTTCGTCAAATTCTTCGCGCAACACCGCGTGGAAGACCCGCGGCGCGGCCTGCAGTACGGCCAACTGTACGTCTGGTGGCAGGCGTTGACGGGCACGCTGCAATTGGGCGCGGTGGCCCTCGTCGCCGCCTTCGTCCTTCCCTACACCGGCAGCGCCTTCATGAGTTACTTCGTCATCTTGCACGCGCTCGTGCAGTTTCCCGGCTTTCTGCGGGTTTTCCAGTTCGTCTTCCGCGCCTACCAGCGCCAGGATTACGATCAGGCGTTGAACCTGGTGCTCTCGCTGGCGCCGGTGCTTCTGCAATCGCTGGCCGTCCTCTGGCTGAGCCGCTGGGGCGCGCGGCATCCGACCTTCGGCCCAATGATGGGGGGCGTCTTCGGCCTGGCCGTCGGCGCTTATCTCACGGAGGTGAGCGCGTTCCTGATAGGGTACTGGCTTCTGAAGCGCCTGGGCTACAACGCCGGCGTCCTTTTCATGGCCCACTTTGACCGACAAACGGTCGTCTCCGCGCTGAAGTTCGGCTTCCCGGTCATGCTCGCGGGCGTGGCCGGAGGGGTGGGGTTCACCGCCCAGGCGACGTTGACCGCGCGCCTGATCCTCAACTGGACGGAGGTGCAGGGGAATTGGGACGTGGTCGGCCCGACGGGGTTGATGCTCGCGTTCGGCGTGATCTCCGGCCTCTTCTACGGCCTGATGCCTGCCATCTCCGAGGCCTTCAGCCATGGTCGCTGGGCCCTCACCCGCTACTACATTGCCCAGGGCTTCAAGTACGGCGGCTTCATCGGCGCGTTCATCGCCTCCGTTCTGCTCGGTGTAGGGGATCGCTTCATCCTAGGCGCGCTAGGGCCGGACTATGCCCGCGCCGTGCAGTTCCTCAGCGTCGTGGCCCCTCTGGGCGCGCTCCAGTTTCCCGCCTGGTTCTCCGACCGCTTGCAAGAGGGCGCGGGGAAGCCCCATCTTATGATGTGGATGCTCATCATGGAACAGGCCCTGCGCATCGCGCTCATGTTGGTGTTGGCGCCTCGCTTAGGCGTGTGGGGACTCATCGCGGCCTTCGGGGCGGCCCTCTCCATCAAATGCGTCGTCGCCTGGTGGGTGAACGGGCGGCTCATCCTCACCTTTCGTGTCCATTGGTGGCAGACGGCGGTAAGCCCCGCGCTGGCCGCCGCGGTCAACTACGCCCTCTTGCGCGGGCTGGGCAGCGCCATCTGGTCGCCTAACCAGGCGATGAGCGTCGTCCTCTTCTTGGCGGCCATGTTGCCGTCGCTCCCGCTCTTCTGCTTCTGCAATGCCTTGTTTGGCGGGTGGGACGACGAGGGGTTGGAGGAACTGCGGCGCGCGACGGACATGAGCGGCCTCGGCAAGCCGATCGCCTGGCTCATTTATAAAGCCTCGGCCTGGGGGGCGCGTTGGAGCCCGCTGCATGGTCGCTTCCCCATCCCGCAGGCCGAGGCGCAGGCCGAAGCGCGCGCCCTGACCGCGGCCAAGGTCGCGCTGGCATGAAAAAGGGGCGGGATGAGGTTCCCGCCCCGCTGCGAGGCAAGGCCGCCGAGGGCTAGACGATCTCCAGGATGGCCGGCCGAGGGTAAGGCTTGCCGTCTATGACGACGGAGAGGGTGGGCCAATCGGGCGAGGGGGTGATGACCTCGTTCTCGCGCTCGCCCACCAGGATCGTGTCCTCCGATTTGGTGCCGGTGATGCTGGGGTTCCAGGCGCAGGCCATGCCCACCGCCAACGTCTCATGGGTGGTCGGCGTGGCGATCATCTCCCGAGGCTCGTAACTGACCGGCCCTCCCTGATGATGGAGTTGCCATTCGTCGGCGAAGCCGACCGCCGCGTAGGTCTCCTGGGCCTTTCGGAACACGTCGGACAGGCGAACCCCAGGGCGAGAGGCGGCGATCATGGCCGCGTCCACCCTCGCGACCGCCTCGGCTTTGCGCCGAACCTCATCGGGGAGCCTCCCGAAATGGACGAGGCGCGTGACGGCCCCCACCAGGCCATACATACGCCCGCACAGGACGATCATCGCGTACTTCTCCAGCCTCTTGCCCGTAGGAAGGGGGTGACGGAAGGCGAAGATGCGCTCATCCGTGGCGACGAGGTTGACGATGGGCAGGATGCCGCGCGCCGTCGTCTCCTCGGCCAGCAGGGCGGCGATCTCGTGCTCCGTCTGGCCGGGGCGCACGCGCCGGGTCGCGGCCGCGATGGCTTCCCCGCACAGCCTTCCTACCAGGCGATACCGCTCCTGCTCCTCCGGCAAGAGGTGCGTGCGGAGCCGACAGACCTCCGCCGAAAGGTCTACGGCCCCCGGATAGGGCATATCGGCCCCTAGCCTCAGGCCCTTGGCGATGGCGGCCGGGTCGGGGCCGCCTTCGTGCCAGGGCGCGACGCGCAGGGTGAAGCCCTTTGCGACCAGCCCCTCCTCCCGCTCCAGCCGCGGGGCCTCAATGTTGTTGGTCAGGACGAATTTGCCTTCGGGCGTGAAGAGGAGGGCGGCCGCGCCGACGTCCGTCGCAGTGTTGACGTAGCCGGACGCGCCGCCTGTGGCCCAAGCGAAACTGCTGGCCCGACGCAGCAGTAGGGCATCCAGCCCCTTCTCCTGCAACAGGGCGCGAAGGCGTCCTTCCTTCTGGGCGATCTCGTTCATCGCGTGTCCTCCTGCGAAGGATTTTCGTCGCCGTTCTGATCAGGGCGGAGAAAGCCGGAACGCGCTCACGGCCGCTGGGCGTCGTTCCACAACGGTCCGGGGCGCGTTCCCGCCAACATGACGAGGTCGTAAAATGCGCCCTCAGTCGGCCAGGCCGGCCACATCTACGGCGCCGCCCAGCAGGCCGTCGGGCGCGGGCCGGTGAATGACCGTCGGCTTGACGTAGCGATTCACCAGCTCCACCGTGTTGGTCACCGCCAGTTTCTGGAAGAAGAAGGCGAATTTCTCCTCCAGCGCCTCGCCGATGACCTGGCGCACCTCCGGCGGTAGGCCCCACCAGTCGGCCTTGAAGGGGCCGATGGCCTTCTTGCGGGTCTTGTAGTAGAACTGCTCGTCGGTTTCGCCGGCTGTGCGCTCGTCGGCGCATTCCTTCTCCACCCAGCGATACATCCGCTTCTTGAGCTCATCTGGCACCGCGTCGTGGTCAAAGAGGAGGTTCAGGAAGCCGGTCGCCAGGTGAATCTCGCCCGTCTCAATGGCCGGGAACTTATCAAAGGCTGCTTCGGGCAGGGTGGATGCACCGTGCTGCACCGCGCCCCCTAGGCCGTACTCGCGCTGGGCCAGTTTGGACAGGTGCTCCAGCGTCTCAAAATCCAGCGCCACGTTTTGGGCCAGGGTGCCGTCGGGCAGGACGAAGCCGCCGTGCTTGGTGCCGGTCTGGATGCTGATCTTGCTCAGGCCGGCTAGTTTGTTGCCCCGCGCCTTCAAGGTGCGGTTGTAGCCGTCCAGGAAGGCGCGCAACTCCTCTTCCGTGCTGTTTTTGCCGCCCACTTCGCCGATCTCGCCGCCGATGGAGACGGTAACGCCTTTGGGCTCCCGCTCACGAATGAAAGCCGTCATCTCGGCCGTCAACTCGTAGTTGACCTTTTGTTGGAGGTCCAGCGTCGGCTGTTTGAGGTCCACCAGCGTGGAGGCGTCTATGTCAATGTTGTAGAAGCCGGCGGCCAAGGCCTCGGCGGTCAGGCTCTGCACGGCGGCCAGTTCGCTGGCGGGGTCCTTCGCGTACTTCTTGGCGTTGAACTGGAAATGGTCTCCCTGGATGAAGAGGGGGCCGCGGAAGCCCTCGCGGATGGCCGCCGCGATGACGCCGCTGGCGAACTCGGCGGGCCGCTGGTCGGTGTAGCCGATCTCGGAGCGGGCGATCTCAAAGATGAACGCCCCTACGTTGTGTTCAATCGCGGCCCGGAGCGCGGCCCGCGCCATGTCATAGGTCATGATGCGGATGTTGAGCGCCGGCACGGTGAAGCCGCCGCACTCGCCTCGCCCGCGGGCCATGTAGAGGTCGTGGATGCTGGCAGGATGGATGCCCAGGCTTTGTGCCAACTCCCAGATCACCCAGCGCGCGTACTCACGCACCTTGTCCGTGCCGAAAACCGCATCGCGGGCCAAGGCGTCAATGATCGGACCCCGCACCTGTTTTTCGTCCAACACCTCTAAGGTGCCATCGGCGCGGAAGCGCACCGCGCCGCGCAGGGCATGGCGCAACTCGTAAACCGACTCGTGAATCATCTCCCGTTATCCTTTCTCTCCACACGGGGCGCCGCCTCCGGCCCCGGAATTTGGCTTGACCACTGGCTGCAGGAAGCCCGTGGAAAACCACCATTTGTCCATTATACCACACGTGGAAGGCTAAGGCCCAAGGACCTCGGACAAGGTCACCACCTCGTAGCCCTCTCTCCGCAAGGCGTCAATGAGGTCGGGCAGGGCCTCGGCATCCCGCGCCTTGCT
>DAOTYP010000077.1:0-18100 GCA_034434975.1 Anaerolineae bacterium
GTCGTCGCAACCTGCCGTTCCTTCCTCTCCTCTCCCTGCTAAAGGGAGAGGAGAGAGCCGGACGGAGAGGACGAACGCATAACCTTAGCGGATTGCCTCTATGCCGCCCATGTAGGGCTTGAGCACTTCCGGTACTGCAATGCTTCCATCCCGCTGCTGATAGTTCTCCATGACCGCGATCATCACGCGCGGCAAGGCCAACCCCGATCCGTTCAATGTGTGCACAAACTCAGGCTTGGCTCCCGGCTGGGGGCGGTAGCGAATGTTGGCGCGCCGGGCCTGGAAATCCCGGAAGTTGGAGCAGGAACTCACCTCTAGCCACTCGCTGCAACCCGGCGCCCACATTTCAATATCGTACTTCATGGCAGCGCTGAAACTGAGATCGCCCGTGCACATCTGCACCACCCGATACGGTATCTTCAACCTGCGGCATACCTCCTCGGCATCGTCCAACAACCTCATCAACTCCTCGTCCGAAGTATGCGGCTCCACGAACTTGACCAACTCCACCTTGTCAAACTGATGCCCGCGCTTGATGCCGCGCACGTCCCGGCCTGCAGCCATCTTCTCCCGGCGAAAGCAGGCCGAGTAAGCCACATGATAGATCGGCAGCGAGCCCGGCGGCAAGATCTCGTCCCGATAGAGGTTGGTGACGGGCACTTCCGCCGTCGGGATCAGCCACAAATCATCCTCTACATCGCGATAAAGGTTGTCGCCGAATTTGGGGAGGTTGCCCGTACCTACCAGGCACTCGGCCCGCACGAGGTAAGGGGGATAGATTTCCGTGTAGCCGTGTTCACGGATGTGCAAATCAAGCATCCAAGTGATGAGCGCCCGCTGCAAGCGCGCTCCTAGCCCCTTCAGGATGTAGAAGCGGCTCCCTGACAGTTTGACCCCGCGATCAAAATCAAGGATGCCCAGGGCAGGCCCCAGGTCCCAATGGGGCACCGGCTCAAAATCAAACTGGCGTGGCGTGCCCCACTCCTTCACCACGCGGTTCTCGCTCTCATCTTTGCCTACGGGCACATCCGGATGAGGGAGGTTGGGGATCTGCAAAAGGGCGCCCCGCAATTCTTCATCCACGACGCGCAGCCGCTCATCTAACCGGGAGATGGCATCGCCGACGCGGCGCATCTCGGCGATCTTCGCCTCGCGAGCCGCTTCGTCTTTCAGGCGGGCGATCTCTTTGGAGACCGCATTGCGCTGAGCGCGCAGCGCTTCCACCTCTGCTACCAGCCGTCTGCGCTCGGCATCTAGCTGCAGCACTTCCTCCAGGGGCGCGGTCGTGTTGAGCTTCACCAAAGCCTCGCGCACGATGTCGGGATGTTCGCGTATGAAAGCCAAGTCAAGCATAGACCCTCCTCGAAGAACGCTTTATCTTCCTACGGATGCGAAAAAGCCCCCGTCCTACCAGGACGAGGGCCTCTCGTGGTGCCACCTGGATTCGCCCCGCGGCTCACGCCGCGGCGCCTCACGGGCCTGGCCCGCCGCTGAGTCACAGCGGGCCTCGCCAGGCCCGACCCGCTAACGGGGGCCATCCGGCGCAAGATACTGGATCAAGGGCTAATAATCCCCTGCCCGACCGTTCCCTTGCGCGACTCAGGAGCGGATTTCGGCTTGCCCGCGCTGCCACCTCGCACCTCCCGTGGCTCTCTGAAAGCCAGGTCAAGCCTACTGGTCTCCTTCAGCGTCTTTCGCGATTCGCAGAATGCACATCTGCAGGCGCATGCGCCCCAGAACGCGCCCTACTCCTCCGCAGGCTCCTCTTCACCCTTAGCAGCCTTGCCCTTGGCGACGACCTCCACCTCTGCCGCCTCAGGCGCGGCAGTCGCCTCCTCCACTTCCTCGCGCGCCCCTGATAGGCTCGCCACCGGCTCATCGGGGTTGTCCAATATCTCCACCCCCGGTGGCACCTTCAGGTCTTTGACGAAGATGATGGAATCAAAGTCGGCCAAAACGCTGACATCTACCTCAATGAACTCCGGCAGGTCTGCGGGCAGACACTCCACCTCTACCTCGGTGAGGGCCTCGTTCAGGATAGCCTCGCCGGTCGTCACCAACGGAGAGCGCCCTACGAAATGCAGCGGCACCGTGGCGCGCAGTTTCTCCGTCATGACCACCTCATAGAAATCCACGTGCAAAGGGCGACGGCTCAGTATATCCCGCTGCACCTCCCGCACCAAAACCGTCTGCGGCGAATCGTCGCCCCGCACCGTTAGCGAGATCAGGCGGCTCTCCCCCGCGCGCGCGAGCACCTTATCCAACGCTTTCGCTTCTACTTGGAGCGCACGCGGCGCGCGGCGGTGACCATATGCCACAGCAGGCACCCATCCCTGCCTGCGCAACTCCTTCACGCGACGGCCCGTCACCGTGCGAGGTTCCGCCGTCAACTCAATCTGTATCGGCATCCGTCCACTCTCCTTGCCTCAGCGGTCAAAGGGGCCTCCGCGCTCATTCGCGCGTCCCCCTGATTTCTCTGCTGAACCCCTTCGCGGCTCCTAAGAGCCGCCATCGGCATACAGAAGCCCGCACAGGGCGGGCCAACTAACCTACTACAAGCCCCTTCATTGTACCTAAGTTCCACCAATTCGTCAAGAACGGCCTTCCGTGTTACAATGACCCAGCAGGAGCATGACGGCGCGCCTCCGTCAGATTCCCTTTACCCCCGAGCGCGTTTACCGCGCGGCAAGAATTCGGAGTGCAGTGATGGACGCACAAGGAAAGGTCGCTTTGGTAACCGGTGGAGCGCATCGCCTCGGCAAAGCCATCAGTCTAGCCTTGGCGCGCGCAGGCGCGCGCGTGGTTGTGAACTACCATGCCTCTGCTGAGGCTGCGCGGCAAACCGCCGCCGAAATAGAAGCCTTGGGCACAGAATCCCTTCTTGTCCAGGCCGACGTAGCCAGCGAGCCTGAGGTCAAGGCGATGATCAAGACCGCCCTCGCGCGCTTCGGTCGGCTGGATATCCTGGTGAACAATGCCTCCGTGTTTCGCGCCACCCCCTTCACGGAACTGACGCCGGCGGCCTGGAGCGAAGTTCTCAACGTCAACCTCACTGGCCCGTTCCTATGCGCCCGCGAGGTAGGGCCCATCATGCTCTCGCACGACGCAGGGAAGATCATCAACATCAGCGACCTGTCGGCTTTCCGCCCCTGGCGCAACTTCCTGCCCCATTCGGTCGCCAAAGCGGGGCTCCTGGCCCTCACCCGCGGCCTGGCGTTGGAACTTGCTCCCACCGTGCAGGTGAACGCCATCGCCCCTGGGCCCATCTTGCCTCCCCCGCACTTTGACGAGGCCCAGATCCGGGCCAAGGCGGAGCAAACGCTCCTCAAACGCTGGGGCTCGCCCGACGACATCGCCCAGACCGTCCTCTTCCTGATCCATAACGACTACATCACCGGCCAGGTCATCGTGGTGGACGGCGGGGAACTGATGCGGTGAAACAAGCGACCTGTTGTTCAGGGGACAATAAAACGAGGAGAGCCTCCGGGTAGTAGAAGCCCTCCTCACCATGCGCGCGGCTAGCGCAGGGATTCACGCCCTATCGCTAACGAGGATGATGCAAGCGAGCAACGTGATCAGAAGACCGGAGACGTTGAAGACCAGATCACCGTTGAACCCCCTCGCTGCTGCAATCATGGCCAGCAACGAAGAGGAAACGATCCCCACGACAAGCCCAACGACAACGGCCGCCGCGAAGCGGATCAGGCGAATGGTCAGTTCAATGCCGTGAAACCCCCACACCTCCATTCCCCCCGACGCTCGGTTGATGCCCCCAGCAATTCTCCCCCAGTATAATCCAGCCTTCGGTGCCGGTCAACGGGTTTCTCCTTACGGTTTGCTTACAAACGGTGCGGGCAAGCCTTAAGAAAAGCCCTTGGGCGGCATTTTTCATCGTCCGGTTGACACTTTTGGCTCTCTGGTGTAAGATATGCGCCAAGCGAAAGCAAGGAGAGGTAGGCGGTGGCTAGATTTTACTACGGTGGTCAGGCGGTTCTGGAAGGGGTGATGATGCGGGGTCGCACCCACATGGCCGTGGCCGTGCGCAAACCCTCAGGCGAGATCGTTCTGCACCAGGAGCCGCTGACCGCGGCGATCTATACCAAGCCTTGGGGGCAATGGCCCTTCATCCGTGGCTTGGGGATGCTGTGGGACGCCTTGGGTTTAGGCATGAGGGCGCTTCTCTTCTCCGCCGACGTGGCCATGGCCGAGGCAGGTGAGGAGAAAGTGGAGTTCAAAGGCCCTCTAGCCTGGACGACCGTCGCAGGATCCCTAGCCCTGGCGGTAGGGATCTTCTTCTTGCTCCCCTCCGCGATCGCGCGGGCCCTCCACGGCCTCTTCCCAGGGCACTTGCTGAACAGCCTTGTGGAAGGGCTCCTACGCCTCCTTTTCCTCATCGCCTACATCGCCGCCATCGGCCAATGGCCCGACATTCGCCGCGTCTTCGCCTATCACGGCGCAGAACACAAGACCATCAACGCCTATGAAGCCGGAGACCGTTTGGAGCCGAAGAGCGTCGCCCGATATTCCACCAGCCACGTTCGCTGCGGCACCAGTTTCTTGCTGATCGTCTTGGTCGTTTCCATCTTGTTCTTCGCGCCCTTCAACCTGCAGAACATCTTGTTGCGCCTGGCCTCGCGCGTCCTGTTGATCCCGGTCATCGCGGGCGTTGCGTATGAGTTCGTCCGTTTCAGCGCAGCGCATCAGTCCCACCTCGTCGTGCGCCTTCTCACCTGGCCTGGGCTTCTCCTGCAGCGTTTGACCACGCGCGAGCCCGATGAAGCCATGCTGGAGGTCGCCATCGCCGCGCTGAAGCCCGTGCTGGCCTCCGATGGGATCAGCCTGGAGACGCCTACCCCCGTCGCGAAGGAATTGGCCCCGGCCGGATCGGGTTCCATGATCATCTTGCCATGAAGGAGAAGAGCCTGTGCCTAACAAGATCAGCATCATCGGAGCGGGAAACGTCGGCGCGATGACGGCCCTGTGGCTGGCCGAACGAGAACTGGGCGACATCGTGCTGGTGGACATCCCTGAACTGGACGGGATGCCCCAGGGGAAGGCCTTGGACCTCATGCAGGCCGGGCCTGTCCTGAGATATGATACCCGCGTGATAGGCACCACCACCTATGACCCGACGGCGAACTCGGACGTGGTGGTCATCACCGCAGGCGTGCCACGTAAACCGGGGATGTCGCGGGAAGACCTGGTCAGCGTGAACCAGAAGATCATTACGGAGGTCATCTCGCAAGTTGTGCCGCGCTCCCCTAACGCGATCCTGTTGGTCGTTACCAACCCATTAGATACGATGGCGTACCTAGCCTACAAACTGAGCGGTTTCCCCAAACAGCGCGTCGTAGGCCAATCGGGCATCCTGGATGGCGCCCGTTTCCGCACCTTCATCGCCATGGAACTCGGCGTCTCTGTGGAGAGCATCCACGCCTTCGTCCTGGGCGGGCATGGCGACGAGATGGTCCCCATCCCTCGCTACTCGGACGTAGCGGGGATTCCGATCACGGAACTCCTCCCGCCGGAGCGCATCGCCGCGCTCGTAGAACGAACCCGCCAAGGCGGCGGCGAGATCGTGAAATTGCTGAAAACGGGCAGCGCGTACTACGCCCCCGGCGCGTCCGTCGCGCTGATGGTAGAGGCGATCCTGAAAGACAAGAAGATGGTGCTCCCCTGCTCAGCCTACCTGGAAGGGGAGTATGGCCTCAAGGATATCTTCTTCGGCGTGCCCGTTACGCTAGGGCGAGGCGGCGTGGAAAAGGTGTGGGAGATCACCCTGACCCTGCAGGAACGGACCATGCTCAATAAGTCGGCGGAACTGATCCGCAGCACCATGGCTGCCCTCAAGTTGTAGCGGGCCCCGGCTGCGAGGCTCCGGATCGCAAAGTGGCGGTCAGCGCGAAGGGGATGCTGACCGCCACTGTTTCCTGAACCTAAACATATCACAGGAGGGACACAGTGAACATTGATTACCGCATCTTGGACGAGGCGAACCGCGCGAAACTCAAGGCTTTGAACAACCGCCATGTGGAAGCGATCATAGAGCGCTACGCAGCGTTGTGTAAGCCGAGCAAGATCACCGTGCTCACGGACACCAAAGAAGACATGGAATACGTGAGACATCTGGCTATTCAAAAAGGAGAGGAGAAGCCCCTCGCCATGGCAGGGCATACCGTCCACTTCGACGGCTACTACGACCAAGGGCGAGACAAAGACAACACCAAAGTTCTGCTGAGCCAAGGAGAGAAGATGAGCAAGCAGATCAACACGGGCGACCGGGATGCCTGCTTGCATGAGATCTTCAACCTGATGGACGGGATCATGGCCGGCAAAGAGATGTTCGTCCTCTTCTTCTGCTTAGGCCCTGTGCAATCTAGGTTCGCCATCTGCGCCCTGCAACTGACGGACTCCGCCTACGTCGCCCACAGCGGGTACATCCTATACAGGCCGGGCTACGAGGAATTCCGCCGGCTGAACGGCTCAGACAAATTCTACCATTTCGTTCATTCAGCAGGAGAACTGGAGAACGGCATCACCAAGAACATTGATAAACGCAGGATCTACATTGACCTGCATGAGAATCGGGTTTTCAGCGTCAACTGCCAATATGCCGGCAACAGCCTCGGCCTGAAGAAGCTCTCTTTGCGCCTGGCCATCAAGCAATCACACCAGGAAGGCTGGCTCTGTGAACACATGCTCATCATGGGCGCAAAGCCCCTGCACAAGGAACGGATCACCTATTTCACCGGCGCGTTCCCCAGCGCCTGCGGTAAGACTTCAACTGCCATGATCCCTGGCCAGACCATCGTGGGCGATGACATCGCCTACATCCGGATCGGGAACGACGGTTTAGCCTACGCGGCCAACGTAGAGCAAGGGATCTTCGGCATCATAGAGGACATCAACCCGGTGGATGACCCGCTCATCTACAAGGCGCTCACCACGCCCAGGGAACTGATCTTCTCCAACGTCCTGGTCAAAGACGGCAAACCCTACTGGCTCGGCATGGGGCAGGAACTCCCCACAGAGGGGTTCAACTACGCCGGCCCCTGGAAGCGCGGCGATCGGGATAAGGACGGGAAAGAGATCCTCCCCGCACACAAGAACGCCCGCTACACCATGAGGATTGAGGAACTGGAGAACGTAGATGCCAAACTGCACGACCCGGAGGGTGTTCCCATATCGGGCATCATCTATGGCGGTCGCGACTCTGACACGAACCCTCCTGTGCTGGAGTCCTTCGGCTGGTCCCATGGCGTCTTCATGGGCGCCACCCTGGAATCGGAAACCACGGCGGCCACTTTGGGCAAGATGGGCGTCAGGCAGCACGACGCCATGGCCATCATGGACTTCCTCGTCATCCCCTTGGGCACGTACATCCGGAACTATCTGAAGTTTGGGGAGGCATTGACCAAGCCGCCTAAGGTCTTCTCCACCAACTACTTCTTGAAGGAGGACGGCAGGTACCTCAACGAGAAGGTGGATAAGAAGGTGTGGCTGGTGTGGATGGAAGGCCGCGTGCACGATGAGTACCGCGCGATAGAGACGCCCGTTGGGCTGATCCCCTGGTACGAGGATCTGGTGGACCTGTTCCGCAGGATCTTCAATCGGGAATACAAGAGGGAAGATTACGAAAAGCAGTTCGCCATCAGGGTCGTGAAACTCCTGGAACGGCTGGACAGGGTGGAACAGATCTACCGCCAAGAAGAGAATGTGCCCGAGGCATTCTGGCAGGAGATCACGCGGCAACGGGAACGGCTGTTGGAGGCGAGAAAGAGATGGGGAAAGGACGTGATCAGCCCCTTTGAGTTGGAGGCTGCCTACGCGTAAGGCCCACCCCTTGCTGGCGCGGGCGCGGCTCGGCAGAAGTTGACAAGGCGTGATATAATAACTGACCGGGGCTTGACGAACGGCTCCGGTCAGTTATCATTAGCATGGATGTTCTTGATTCATTGGCACGGTTCAGAGACCGGTTATGGCGCAGGATAAGATCATCGTCCGCGGCGCGCGCGAGCACAACCTGAAGAACATAGACGTTGAGATCCCACGGGACAAGTTAGTCGTCATCACAGGGCTATCCGGTTCGGGCAAATCGTCCTTGGCTTTTGATACGATCTACGCCGAGGGCCAACGACGCTACGTAGAATCGTTGTCGGCTTACGCGCGCCAGTTCCTCGGCCTGATGGAGAAACCCGACGTAGATCAGATAGAGGGCCTGAGCCCGGCCATCTCCATAGACCAGCGCGGAACCAGCCGCAACCCTCGCTCCACCGTCGGCACGGTCACGGAAATCTACGATTATCTTCGCCTCCTCTTCGCGCGCGTGGGCATTCCCCATTGCCCGCGCTGCGGCCGCGAGATCGCCAGCCAAACTGTGCAGCAGATCGTGGACGCGATCATGGAAATGGAGGAGGGAAGCCGTCTGCTGATCCTCGCGCCCCTCATCAAAGACCGCAAGGGTGAGCACAAGAACGTCCTGGAAGACGTGCGCAAGGCTGGCTACGTGCGCGTGCGCGTGGACGGCGAGATACGCGACGTTGACGAGGAGATAGAGTTAGACCGCTATAAGATGCACACCATTGAGGCCGTGGTGGATCGTCTGGTCTTGCGCCGACGCGCCGCCGACGCAGATGGCCACGAGGCGACGGATCCCGCTCGCCTGGCCGATTCAGTGGAGACGGCTTTGAAATTGGGCGGAGGGGTCGTGATCGTGAGCGACGTGAGCGACGGCGCGCCGCGCGATCGCTTCTTCTCTGAGCATTTCGCCTGCGTCCACTGCGGCATCAGCCTGCCGGAGATAGAGCCCCGCACCTTCTCCTTCAACTCCCCTCACGGCGCATGCCCAACCTGCACCGGCCTCGGCACGCAATTTGAGTTTGACCCCGACCTGATCCTCAACCCCGAGTTGAGCCTGGCCGACGGTGCCGTGCGGCCTTGGGCACGGGAGAACGGGTACGAACTCTACTACCAGCAACTCCTGCGAGCCGCCTGCGAACATTACGCCATCCCCTACCACGTGCCGGTCGGCCAACTATCGGCGCGGCAGCGCGACCTCATTTTGTACGGCGGGCGCAGGGGCGAGACCATTCGCCTGCACTACCGCAACAGCGCGGGCCGCGAGCGAGAATACGAGACGACTTACGAGGGCGTCATCCCCCATCTCAAACGCCGTTACACGGAGACAACCTCCGACTACCTGCGGATGGAGATGGAACGGTACATGACCGAACGCCCTTGTCCCACCTGTCAAGGCAAGCGACTGAAGCCGGAATCCCTCGCGGTCACCGTGGGCGGGCTCAACATTGACCAGGTCACGCGCATGACCGTCGCGCGCGCGCTGGCTTGGATTCAGGCATTGCAAGGAGAGGCGGGCGCACAGGGCAGCCAACCTCCAAGCGCAGGTGCATCGGGAAACGGGCATCAGGCGGCGGACCTGCCGGTCACCCCTTTGACCGAGCGACAGATGGCCATCGCGCGTCAGATCCTCAAGGAATTACGGGCGCGGCTCAACTTTCTGGCCGACGTAGGGTTGGACTACCTGACGTTGGACCGCCGTGCCTCTACCCTGTCCGGCGGCGAGGCGCAACGGATTCGCCTGGCCACCCAGATCGGCTCGCAACTGATGGGGGTCCTTTACATCTTAGATGAGCCCAGCATCGGCCTGCACCAGCGCGACAACGCCCGCCTGTTGAACACCCTGAAGGCCATGCGTGACCTGGGCAACACCGTCCTGGTGGTAGAGCACGACGAGGAGACGATGCGGGCCGCCGATTGGATCGTGGACCTGGGCCCCGGCGCAGGGGAAGAGGGCGGGCACGTGGTATGCCAGGGGCCGCTCTCCAGCATCCTCGCCTGCCCAGAATCTCTCACGGGCGCCTACCTGCGCGGCGAACGCCAGATCCCCATCCCCGCCCGCCGTCGCCCCGGCAACGGAAAGCACCTTTTCATCAAAGGCGCGGCGGAGAACAACCTCAAGCACATAGATGTGCGCATACCCCTAGGGCTCTTCGTGGTGGTAACCGGCGTATCGGGTTCCGGCAAGTCAAGCCTCATCATTGAAGTGCTGTACAAGAGGCTGGCACAGCACTTTTACCAAGCCAAAGACAAGCCGGGCAAACACGACGCCATCTTGGGCATGGAGCACCTGGACAAAGTCATTGACATAGATCAGTCGCCCATCGGGCGTACGCCCCGCTCGAACCCTGCCACCTACGTGAACGTCTTCACCGACATCCGCGACCTCTTCGCCTCGCTGCCGGAAGCGAAACTCAGAGGCTACCAACCTGGGCGCTTTTCCTTCAACGTGAAGGGAGGGCGCTGCGAGGCGTGTCAGGGCGACGGCATCATCCGCATTGAGATGCAATTCCTGCCCGACGTGTACGTGCCCTGCGAGGTCTGTCACGGTAAACGCTACAACCGTGAGGCGCTGGAGATCCGCTACAAGGGGAAATCTATCGCCGACGTGTTGGATATGACGGTAGACCAGGCCTACGACTTCTTCCAAAACATCCCCACCATCCGCAACAAACTGGGAACCCTGCGGGACGTGGGACTGGGATACATCAAACTGGGACAGCCGGCTACCACCCTTTCCGGAGGCGAGGCCCAGCGGGTGAAACTGAGCAAAGAGCTCTCGCGCCGGGCCACAGGCAGAACCCTTTACATCTTAGACGAACCTACAACGGGGTTGCACTTCGCCGACATCCAACGGCTGTTGGACGTGCTGAATCGCCTCGTAGATGCAGGGAACACCGTGTTGGTCATTGAGCATAACCTGGATGTCATCAAGACGGCGGACTGGGTCATTGACCTGGGGCCGGAAGGAGGAGAGGCAGGCGGCTGGGTCGTCGCCGAAGGGACGCCGGAGGCGGTCAGCCAGGTTGAACGCTCATACACTGGCCAATTCCTCCGGCGCGTGCTGAACGGCCAAGCCCCATGAAGAAGGCAGGTTTTTAGAACGGCTTAAAGAAATTGACAGCGGCAGCTCCTTACACTACAATGGATTCGCGTGGCCAACGAGCAATGGAGCAGGAGGAGACCAGCCTCATCTCTCGGTTCACATCTTCAAGGACGATTCTCCGATGAGGGAGAATCTATCTCTAAGGAGGGAGATATGAACGTGCAAACACCCACCGCAGTGGCTCCACCCCAGGTGAGCGAGGATCATCTGGTCAACCCCTGGGAATCGGCGCAGCGCCAGTTTGACGAGGCAGTGCGTCACCTTAGCCTTCCCCCCGGCTTGGCTGACATGTTGCGCGAGACCAAGCGGGAATTGATCGTCAAATTCCCCGTGGTGATGGATGACGGCAGTATCAAGATGTTTACCGGCTATCGTGTCCACCACAATGCCGTGCGTGGCCCCACGAAAGGCGGCATTCGTTACGATGTGAACGTAAATCTGGACGAGATTCGCGCGCTCGCCATGTGGATGACCTGGAAATGCTCTCTGATGAACATCCCCTTCGGCGGCGCCAAAGGGGGCGTCGCTTGCGATCCCCGCAAACTCTCCATGCGAGAGTTGGAGAAACTGACCCGCCGCTATGCCACCGAGATCAGCGTCCTGATGAGCCCACAAGGCGACATCCCTGCGCCAGACCTAGGCACCAACCCTCAGATCATGGCTTGGATCATGGATACCTACAGCATGCACGTAGGCTATTCGGTGCCGGCGGTGGTAACCGGCAAGCCAACGCTGGTAGGAGGTTCAGCCGGACGCAGAGAGGGCACCGGCCGGGGGGTTACCTACATCGTAGAGGAGACGCTCCGGCATCTCAACATGGTGCCGGAGGAGACGACCGTCGTGATCCAGGGCTTTGGCAACGTGGGGTCGGTTACCGCGCGCACCCTGCACGAACTCGGCTGCCGCATCATCGGCGTCAGCGACATCAGAGGCGGCATCTACAACCCTCACGGCCTTGATCCGATGGACCTTATGCGCCACCATAACGAGGCCGGGTCCGTCATCCACTACCCAGGCGCGGACACCATCACAAATGAAGAGCTCTTGCAACTGCCGTGTGATGTGCTGATCCCGGCCGCGCTGGAAAACCAGATCACCGAGGAAAACGCGGACCGTCTCCGGTGCAAAATCGTGGCCGAGGCCGCGAACGGCCCCACGACTCCTGACGCCGATGTCATCCTTGCGGAACGCGGCATCTTCGTGGTCCCCGACATCTTGTGCAATGCCGGCGGCGTGACGGTCTCTTACTTTGAATGGGTGCAAGACCTGCAATCGTTCTTCTGGACGGAAGCCGAGATCAACGAGCGGCTGCGCCGGATCATGATAGATGCCTTCAAGCAGGTCTTATACGAGTCGGAGCGCCGAGGCGTGAGCATGCGCACCGCGGCGCAGATCATCGCCATCAGCCGCGTGGCCGAGGCTACGATGACGCGAGGCATCTATCCATAAGCCCTGGCACACCGCTACCCTTCCTTGTCGGGGTGGGCTTGCAGCCCACCCCGCTTGTTTGCGGGTATGGAAAGAGGATTCGGCCCCTACGGGAATGCCGAGGTCAGCCCCGCGATGGGCAGCCCGCAAACGCATTCTATGGCTCAATCATTGCGCGAGCGCTGGCTTTGTGCTAAGATATGCTCGCCGTGACCGAAGCCCAAACTTCCCGCCGCTTCCTGTTGACCTCTTGCCTGGCACTTCTGGCTGCTCTCATCCTGGCAGGCGCGGCCGTGTGGTTTGCCACACGCCCCCAAGAACCGGGCGCGCTCTACGGCCCACCCCCTGCGTTCTCGCCGGTCAACGCTGATCGCCTCGGCGTCAACGTGGAATTGACACATTACGACGCCGCCCAACGCGCCCTCGTTCTAGATGCACTCCAAGAGGCAGGAGCGCGCTGGCTCCGACAACCCTTCCCCTGGGATCGCATAGAGCCTCAACCCGGGCGATTTGAATGGGCTCGCTGGGACGCGGCCGTGCAAGAGGCGACAGAACGTGGGTTTCGGCTCATCGCCGTACTGGATGGGTCGCCCTCATGGGCGCGCGGCGAGGCCGACGTTGAGAATCCCCTTGCGCCGCCACAGGCCCCATCCGACTTTGGCCGCTTCGCCGCGACGCTGGCCGCCCGCTACGCAGCAAACATAGACTATTACCAACTGTGGGATGAACCAAACATCGCGCCCCATTGGGGTGCACGGCCGGCGGACCCGGCCCAGTACCTGGCCCTGCTACGTGAGGGATACATCGCCGTGAAAACGGCGGACCCCGGCGCCTGGGTGCTGATGGCAGGCCTCGCGCCTAACGGGGAATCCGGCGGCGCCAACATGAGCGATGTCCTCTATCTTGACCGCCTCTACCGGGCAGGCGGCTCCCGCTGGTTTGACATCGCGGCGGCGAAGCCCTATGGCTTCCAGGAAAGCCCGGAGGCAGCGCCCGATCCGGCGCGCCTGAATTTCGGCCGCGTCGCCCTTCTGCGCGAAGTGATGGTGCGTCACGGAGACGTGAACAAGCCCTTGTGGGCCGTAGAGTACGGCTGGAACGCGCTACCGGCTGATTGGCAAGGCCCCCCCTCTATCTGGGGACAGGTTACCATGGACGAGCAGGCAAACTACGCGGTCGGCGCGCTGGCGCGCGCCCGCCGAGAGTGGCCGTGGCTTGGCCTGTTGGCCTGGGCAACCTATCAGCCCGACGCCCCTTCTGATGACCCCCATTGGGGCTTCGCCCTGATGGATGTCGAGGGTCGCCCTCGCCCTGTGTTCAATGCCCTGGCCGAGGCCGCGCGCGCGCCGGCCGTGGCGGGGCCCGGCCGCTACGCGGCGAACGCTGCGGCGGCAACGTATCAGGGCCAATGGCGCATCACCCCTTTTGCCGCCGACGTAGGCACAACGGGCGATGCCGTCCGTTTCCGCTTTGAAGGCACCCGCCTAGACCTGATCGTGCGCCGCATGCCGTTCCCCGGGGTGTTTTACGTGACGGTGGACGGCCTCCCTGCCAACCGTCTCCCTCGCGATCGCGTCGGGCGCGCCTACCTTATCCTGTATGATCCGAACCGCCGAGCAGACGAGGTAACCGTCGCCTCCCGCCTGCGCCCCGGTCTTCACGAGGCCGAGATCATCGCGGAGGGCGGATGGGGCCAATGGGCGCTGGAAGGTTTTATCGTGGCGCGCGAAGAACCAGAACGTCCGACCAAGCCCTTGGCAGGAGCATCGGCCTTTCTCCTCTTGATCGGCCTCTACGCCGCCGCGCGCGCGGGCAGGGGAAGTTGGTCCGGCTTGGCCTTCAGGCTAGCAGGTTTAAGCAGCCGCCTCCACCTGCCGGATGAACGCTGGTACGCCCCGCTGGTGGTTATCCTAGGGTTGGCCTTCGTCTTCTCTCCTTGGCTGCCTCTAGACCTCCTCTCCCTCGCGCTGATGGCCATCCTCCTCGCTCAACGCCCGCACCTAGGGCCTGCGCTGATCGCGGCCTATCTCCCGTTTTTCCTGCATACGAAGGTCTTGGCCGGACGTTCCATCTCTCCGGTGGAATGGGGAACGCTCGCCCTGACAGGACTCCTTTTCCTGCGCGCCTTTGGAGAGCGGCTGCGCGATCGGCGGATGACGGTGCGGTTGTCGGCATTGGACGCGGGGGTGCTGGCCTTCTTGGCTGCAGCCGCCCTGGCAACCGCCTTCGCCACCCATCAAGGCGTGGCGCGGCACGAGTTCCGGCGCGTCCTCCTGGAAGGCGCACTGTTTTACCTATTGGTCAGCCGGACGGCGCGCTCGCCCTGGCCTATCGTACACGGTTGGGTCGTCGGGGGCGTTGGGGTCTCCCTTTTCGCCATTTACCAGGCGCTCGTCAGCGGCGATGTGATCGTGGCCGAAGGGGTGCGACGCGTCCACGCCCTCTATGGCTCGCCCAACAACCTGGCCCTTTACCTGGACCGCATCTTACCGCTCCTGGTTGCCGTGGTCGCCTTCGCCCGCAGCCGTTCGTTGCGCTTCTCCTACACCCTGGCCGCTTTACCCATCGCCCTTGCTCTCTTCCTCACCTTCTCCAAGGGCGCATGGCTCCTTGGCCTGCCCGTGGCTTTCCTTTTCCTGGGACTCGCGCGCGGGCAACGGGCGCTCCTGCTCATGATAGGCGCAATGGGCGCGAGCGCCTTGGCGCTTCTCCCCTTCCTGGGAACGGAGCGCTTCGCCCGCACCTTGGACCTTGGCACAGGAACGACCTTTTTCCGTTTGCGTCTCTGGCAGGGCACGCTCAACATGCTGAAAGACCATCCCTGGTTCGGCGTGGGCCCCGATAATTTCCTGTACCTCTATCGCGCGCGCTATTTCCTTCCCGACGCCTGGCAGGAACTCTCCCTTTCGCACCCACACAACATCGTCTTGGACCTATGGACGCGACTGGGCGTCCTGGGCCTGGCATCGGGCCTGTGGCTCTTGACGACGGCCTTCCGGCAAGGTTGGTCCCTCTCACGTTGCCTACCCGAGGCCGACGAGCAGGCCCTTGCCTTGGGCCTTCTGGCCAGCCTGGTCGCCACCGTGGCTCACGGCCTCATTGACAACTCGTTTTTCCTGGTAGACCTGATGTTCGTCTTCATGATGACGCTCGGCCTCATTCGGGCTATGGACGACCTAAGGGGCAAGGCCACCCACTCACCATCTCTGCGCCCTTGACCCGAAACAGGAGGGAATCATGCGGATTTTGGTAACCGGCGGCGCGGGCTTCATCGGTTCGCATCTGTGCGACCGCTTGCTCGCCGAGGGACATGAGGTGATCGCGATGGATAACCTCATCACCGGCAGCACCGACAACATCGCGCACCTGGCAGGCCGTCGGGATTTTCAGTTCATTTTTCATGACGTTACCAACTACATCTACGTCCGGGGAAAGTTGGACGCGGTGATGCACCTGGCTTCCCCTGCCAGTCCGGTGGATTTCACCGCCATCCCCATTCAGATCTTGAAGGTAGGATCCCTGGGCACCCACAAGGCTTTGGGCCTTGCACAAGAGAAGGGCGCTCGTTTCCTCCTCGCCTCTACCTCCGAGGTCTACGGCGACCCGTTGGTGCATCCGCAACCCGAAACCTACTGGGGTAACGTCAATCCCATCGGCGTCCGGGGCGTCTACGACGAGGCCAAGCGTTTCGCCGAGGCGATGACGATGGCCTACCATCGGGTACACGGGCTGGATACCCGCATCGCGCGCATCTTCAACACCTATGGCGAACGGATGCGCCTCAACGATGGACGTGTGGTGCCCAACCTTGTCGGCCAAGCCTTGCGCGGCGAGCCTCTGACAGTGTACGGCGACGGCTCGCAAACGCGCTCCTTCTGCTACGTTTCCGACCTGGTGGATGGCCTGTACCGTCTGCTGATGTCGGGGGAAGTGAATCCGGTGAACCTCGGCAACCCTCACGAGACCACCATCCTAGAGTTCGCGGAGTTGATCAACCGCCTCACAGGCAACAAGGCGGGCATCGTCTTTCGGCCCCTACCGCCCGACGACCCGCGTCAGCGCAGGCCCGACATCACACGGGCCCGCACCATCCTGGGATGGGAGCCGCGAATTTCCCTTGAGGAAGGCTTAGAGCGAACGATCACCTGGTTTAAGCGAAGGATGAAGGAATAGTTAACGTCAATGGCTGGCGAAGGAGGCGAACACGGGTTATTGGGCAAGGCGCGCGGGTGGCAGCAAGTGGTGCGTTGGGCCTACGTGACAGGGCTGCGAATCTGGTTCCGTTGGGGACGGTCTCCGGCCTCGTGGTTGGCCGCGCGCCTGCGTCCGCGCCGCCCCTGGCAACCGCGCGCGTTCGCCTCGCTAGAGGAAGCGGCGGCTTGGCTCTCCACCGCGCTGGTCTGGACCTCGGACCCGCTGCGCGGCGCGCTGGACCTGATCCCCAGCCTGGAGAACATCTCCTACCAATTGGCGACTTGGGGTCAGGTGCGCGACGACTGTGATGGCCTGGCCTTCGCTTCCGCCCAGGTAGCCGCCCCCTTCGCCGACCGGAGCCCGGACGGCTCCCCTCAATGCTACATCGTCTCCGTCCTTCTGGACCCCTTGCGCGTTAACGTCTTCCACTGCGCCCACGTGATGACCTTCTTCCGGAGAGAGGGGCGCTGGCGCGTCATCAGCAACCACGAACTCTTCCCGGAAGAGTGGGACTCCTTCCTGGATGCGTTGACCCAGAACGGCTACGTGCGCTATTGGCAGAGCCCGGTGCTGTTCGCCGAGGTGCGAGACCACCGCTTGCGGTTCATCGCCTCAGGCACGGGTGAGAGGGGACTGCAGCGGCTCGGCGCCCGGCTGGGTTAGCCCTTTCCTTTTTCCCCACAAACGGGTATAATCGCGCGCGGTATGGATGCGCAACACATTCGCAACTTCTGCATCATCGCCCATGTGGATCACGGCAAGTCCACCCTGGCCGACCGCCTGCTAGAGCGGACCGGCACGGTCAGCCCGCGCGAGATGCAAGAGCAGTTCTTGGACAGCATGGACCTGGAGCGCGAGAAGGGCGTGACCATCAAGGCCTCCGCCGTCCGCATGATCTACCGACGCCCCGCCGACGGCCAGGAGTACGAGTTAAACCTGATTGACACGCCAGGCCACGTAGACTTCTCCTACGAGGTCAGCCGCGCCTTGGCCGCCTGCGAAGGAGCCATCTTGGTGGTAGACGCCAGCCAAGGGATAGAGGCCCAGACCATCGCCAACCTCTACATGGCCCTAGATGCCGACCTGACCATCGTGCCCGTCGTCAACAAGATAGACCTCCCCGCCGCCCGCCCGGACGAAGTGGCCCAGGAACTGGACGATCTGCTCGGCATCCCGGCCCGAGAGGTGCTGCGCGTCAGCGCCAAAGAGGGTATCGGCATTGACGAGGTGCTGGAGGCGGTGGTCGCGCGCATCCCTCCGCCCAAAGGCTTGCGCGACCGACCTTTACGCGCCTTGATCTTTGACTCGCACTACGACGCATACAAGGGCGTCGTGGCCTACGTGCGGGTCGTGGACGGCGTGATCCACGCTGGTCGCCCGCTGAAACTGATGGCCACAGGCAAACAACTAGAGCCGATAGAGGTGGGCATCTTCACCCCTTCGTTGAAGCCCGTCGCAGCATTGTCCGCGGGCGAGGTCGGGTATGTCGCCACGGGGCTCAAAACGGTGCGCGAC
>DAOTYP010000078.1:0-6595 GCA_034434975.1 Anaerolineae bacterium
ACTGATGGGCCTCCCCCAACTTCATGATCGTCCCCTCGCCGAAGCGCTTGCGCAGCCCGGCCAGGGCGGTTTCCAAGGCCTTCTCACGGCTATCCACCGACATAGGCGGCTGACCTCTCTCATTAACTTAATTTAGTCTACATCAGACCGTCTGAAAACGCAAATCGTTAAATTTTGGAGAGTGTTGAAAAACCCTCCTCAAACTCGCGTTTTTCTCGGAAATGGGTAGAATAGAGGCGTTGGTCAAGACATCCACAGGGGAGGTTGGCCATGGCTGAGAAGCACTTTCAGGACGTGGGGATGGACTCCTTTTTCGGCCGCTTCGTCTACGACCGGGTGGTGCCCCGGCATCACTGCCTCGTGCAGCTGAACCAGGTGATCGACTGGGACTCGTTCACCGAGCTCCTCCTGCCGACCTACCCGGGCTTGGCCGAAGAAGGCCGTCCCCCCTATCCGCCGGTGGTGCTCCTCAAGATGCTCGTTGTGGCCTACTGGTATCACCTCTCCGAGCGTCAGGTGGAGGAGATCACCACCTACCACTTGGCGATCAAGGAGTTCGTCGGGTTGGCGGTGGACGAACTGGCTCCCGACCACAGCACCCTGAGCGTGTGCAAGTGGCGTCTTCTAGCGGCGGGGGGTTGGGAGAGGCTGCAGGCGATCTGTGATGAGGTGCTGCGCCAGGCCCGGGCGGCCGGCATCCGGCTGGGCCAGGTTCAGGTGGTGGACAGCGTCCATACGGAGGCCGATGTGGACCCGGAGGCGGACCGTCGCCGGCAGGAGGCGGGGAAGCCGCCTCGGGACCCGCAGGCGCAGTGGGTCAAGAAGGGGGAGCGGCGCAGCCCCGGGCCCGAGGGCGAGGTCACGAGGCAGGAGGTTCGGTACCTGGGCTACAAGAGCCACACCAGCCTCAATGCGGAAACGGGGTTGATCCCCACCCTCGTGCCGACGGTGGGCGGGGCGGCGGACAATGAGGCGTTTCCGCGGCCGTTGGCCCACGACGAGGGGATAGGGGGGGGCGACGATCTACGCGGGGGACAAGGCCTACGATGACACCGACCTGCCCTATCGGCTGTGGGCAGCGGGTAAGGGTTCGGCCTTGCGGCTGAAGGAGGACCGCACCAGGGTGAGGAATGAGCATCATGCCTTTTGGCGGGAGGTGGCGGCGTCGGCGGCATACCGAGCGGGTCAGGCGGAGCGGTTCAAGGTGGAGCGGAAGTATGGTGAGGCGAAGCGTTGGCCTGGTTTTGGGCGCTGTCGGTATCTGGGGTTGTTGCGGTATGGGATTCAGGCGTATCTGACGGTATTGGTGCTGAACCTGGAGCGGATCGTGGCGCTGTTGAGGGGGGAGCGTTTCCGGGCTGGGAGCCGGCGGTGGCAAGGGGTTGTAGCCTGACCTGGTTGGCTTTGGCGCGCCTGGAAACCGGAAGAAGGGGGATAGCAGGGGTGTTAGGGACCGTCTGATAGCCTCTTTTCGGCCCCTCAAAGGCCCTGAGTGAGCCTGAAACCGGCTGTACTAGACGGAGAACCTCTGAGAACGCTGGTTATTCAACACTCTCGACTTGGGCGACCGCGTTGTTTTGCCCTTGGTGGTATAATCCATGCAGGCTCGCGGGTTTGTCCGACCCAGGCGGCGGTGTGGAGGAAAAGATGCCTCGCGCACGTTATAGCCTCTGGCCGGCTGTGATCCTCGGCTTTGTGGGTTTCGTTACCTCTTTTGGCGCGCACATCGTCGCCGTCAACTTGCCAATCTATGCAAAGCAGGTGGGTGTGGGCGTCGCAGTGATCGGCCTTCTCATCGCCGTCTATGATCTGGCGGAGATCGCCGCCAAGCCGATCTTCGGCGCCCTGGCCGATCGCCGAGGCATGAAGGAAACGATGCAGGCCGGCATCGCGCTTTTTACGGCGGCTTCTTTAGCCTACCCATGGATTGACCCGCGTCTGCTACTGGTCGTGCGCTTCGTGCAGGGCATGGGGGCGGCGGCCTTGTCCGCGGTGTCGTTGGCGTTGGTAGGCGCGTATTTTGCCGAGGGGCGCGGCCGCGCCTATGGGGTGTACAATGCTATCAAAGGCGCAGGTTATGTGGTCGGCCCTGTGATCGGCGGCGTCATCGTGTGGCAAAGCCACTTCGCGGCGATCTTCATTGCCGCGGCGGCCGTGGGGTTCCTTGCCTTTCTCCTTGCACTCCCCTTACCGGAGCCGGATGCCAAGTCCAAGGCCATCCTGGACGATGATGATGAGTTCTCGCTGAGAGGGTTCCTTTCCGTGTTTCGCCAAACGACGCTTATGCCCTGGTACATGGTTACCGTGATCAACATGTTCTTCGTCGGCATCCTGTTCGGCTTTCTACCGGTGCGCGTGCACGCGCTGGGGTATGATCCGCTCACGACAGGGCTTTTCCTGACCACGGCGACTACCAGTTATCTTCTGGTGCAGCCGCTAGCCGGGGCGTTGGCGGACCGGGTCGGTCCGGCCGGGACCATCCGAGCGGGGTTGGCACTGGCGGGCGTCAGCATCATCGTGATACCGTTCGTGCGTGATGTGCCGTTGGCGTCGGTCTCCATACTGGCCGGGGCCGGCGTAGGCACGGTGTGGACGAACACCGACGCGCTGGTGAGCAGTTTGGCAAAGGGTGGTCGGTTGGGTGCAACGATGGGCGCGGCAGGTTCGTTCAAAGAATTCGGGGATATGCTGGGGCCTTTGTTGATTGGGTTGCTCTCTCAAGCGTTAGGCCTGACGGTGGGCTTTGTCGTTTGCGGCGTCTTGGGGCTTCTGGCGTTGGGGGTGATCACGGCGCGGCCCGTTGTCGGGGTAGCAGGTCATCGGTGAACTGGTTTGACAAATTGCAGCATCTGAGATAGGATGTTTTTGGTCGCGCGTCGCGGGCGACGTCGGGTCCTGCGCGGCGGGAGCCCGTGAACCCCGCCAGGGCCGGAAGGCAGCAACGGTAAGCGGTCCCTCTCGGGTGACGCAGGGGCGCCTGGCGTTTCGCACGGGCGCGCGGCTTGGATTCATGCAGGGGTAGGCCAAGAGAGGCCTCCCCTTCTTTGTTTCAGGGGATCTCCAGCGGCCCCAGAAGCACGTGATCACCCAGGGGCGTGCTATCGGCGGCGAAGGCGGGCAGGCGGATCCCGCTGGCTTCCTGGTACATGCCAACCGCGATCCGGTATGTGCCGGGGGGGGCGTCGTCGTGAACGGAGATCTCATAGCGATCGGCCACGTATTCGCCAGGCACCCAGCCGCTGGTCGGCAACTCGCCGTTTCTTGGTATGCCGTCGCGCTGGCCGCGCACCCTTCCCCCAGCATCTAAGAGGTGTGCGAACACCTTGTAATCCGCAGGCATCGGCGCGAGGGCCTGCCAATAAAGGGTTAGGCCCACGGTGCCTCCGGCGCGGGCCTGGCTTGCGTCCAGGTCGTAGCCGATGAGTTGCACGCTTCCTCCCAGTCGTACCGTCAGGGAATAGATAGGGGTGGGGGGTATGCGCACGATGGGGCGCGCCTCCACTTGCACCTGGGCGACCTCTAACTCCTTCCCTGCAGGCCATAGGCCCCAGCGATAGATGGTCGCGTCGCCGCCTCCTTCTCGTGCTAAGCCGATGGTTAGACGATAGGTTCCATCCTGCAGGTTGCCGGGGAGGGTGAGGACATGGTGATCGCGCACCTCCACGCCTGGGGGCCAGGCGGGCAGGGGATAGCGTCCGTTGACGAAAGGCCCTCGCGCCTCGGCCACTGTGCGGCCACGCGCATCCCGTAAGCGCGCGACGACCAGGAAGGAATCGGCCTCGCTTCTCTGTTGGGAGCAGGATCGCCAAGTCAGCAGAAACGGCAAACGCCCGCCGGCGCGGTATGCGCCGGGCGCGACCTCGACCTGTTCCAAACGGATGTGCCCTGCGGTCATCAACGGCGGGGGCCAAGAAGGGCACGCCCGTCCCGCAGCGGCGGTGACGGCGACCTTGCCCAGGCGCAGTCCGACGCCCGGAACGAAAAAGGGGCCCTCAGGCGCGCGGAGAGGCGCGCCGGTGGCAGGGTCGTACACGGCCAACTGCAATTCGCATTCCCCCGGCGGCGTCCCCTCCGGAATCGTCAACCGAACGGGCTGGCGCACGATGCCCCCTATGGGCCATGCAGATGTGGGCATCTGGTTTCCCAGGGGCCATTCGTCTATCTGGGCCCCAATCTCGCCACCCGGCCCGGTCAAGCGGAGCGAGGTTGCTAAGCTCAAGCCGATGGGGCTCTCTGCCCGCCAGTATAGCGCCACATCTAGGAAGTCCCCGGCCCTTGTGGGTGACCTTAGGCCTTCCACTCCGACCAGCGTCAGCGCCGAGTCCAAGGTGATCCCTATGGGCGTTGCGTCGTGCGGCATCTCGGCTACCCCAGCGGGGTTGGTCAGCCAACCCTGCACCCGCAAGTTGGCCTGTCCGGCGAAGAGGCGGTCTTCAAACTCGCGCCCGTGAGAGGCCAGCCAGGTCCGCAAGACGCCTTCCGGGTCCGCGACCGTGTCGTAGATGCGATAAACCCACACGCGCGACGCGTGGGCAAAGAGGGCGCTCAACGCGGCCTCTGCCGAGGCTTTGGGCATGGCGTAGAAGTCGGATGAGGGGCTTCCCCAGCCGAGGGTAGGCGGGCCGTCCACCGTTCCGGTCTGGAGTAGAAGGGCGCCCTGCCCAACGTTCGCCGTTTGCCAGGTTGGGTCGGTCAGGCGGCCATGCCAGCCGATGCCTTCAGGCCAGTAGGTGAGGAGCGCAGTGTAGGCGTAGCCGGCGTTGACCAGGATCACATCGCCAGGTCGCCAGCGCTCGGCCAGGAATTTCACCGCGGCGCGATGATCGTCGGCGGCATAGGCAGGAGCGTACCAGAAAGCGTGCAGGGATATCGCACTGGGGGTCAACCACGCGGCTAGCAGAACTAGGGCGAGCGCGCGTCGGCGGAGGCGGGCGAGCCCGCCTCCGGCAGCGACGAGGAACGGGGGCGCGTAGAGGAAAGTGTAGCGCACATGGTAGAGGGGAGTGATGAAAGAGCACAAGAACAGAAGCAGAACGGAGCCCCAGGTGTACAGAAGGACCAGCGCGCTGCGCGCGCGCGCAAGGGCTGCCAGCCCAAGGCCGTAGAGGAGGAGCGCCAGCGCCATCGGCATGGCGGCCACAGGCGAGGCGAAGGATTGGCCAACCGTCAGCGCCTTGGCCGTTTCCCACACCACCACCCCGAGCGGCGTGAAGGCGCGCCAAGGGGGGACAGGGGGCTCCGTCGCCTGTCGCCAGAGGATCGGCAGCCAAGGGGCGTAGAGAAAAATGACAGCCGTCTGGGCAAACAACCAGGCGCGAGCGTACGAGGAGGGGCGCAAGTCTCTCAGGCGGAAAAGCGCCCAAAGGTTGAGCATGACGAGGAGAAAGCCAAAGTAATAGAGCGTGTAAAGTCCTAGGGTTGCCGCCGCGATGTAGGCTCCCCACCAGCGCCACGGGCGCGCCTCGCCGGAGGAAAGGCGCAACATAGCCTCAAGGCAAAGGAGGCCTAGGGCTGCACCGAGGGTGTACATCCGTACCTCTTGGGAGTACCAGAGGTGAAATGGGTTGATGGCGGCCAGCAGCCCGGCAAAGGCGGCGGCCCTGGTGCCGTACAGGCGGCGTGCCAGGGCCATCACCAGGGCCACAATGATGACGCCGAAGCCTAGGGAGGGAAAGGCTGCCAGGAATTCTAGGCCCGGACGCCGACCGGTGAGGCGCAGCCACAGATGGAGCAGAACGTAATAGGCTGGCGGGTGGATGTCGCCTGCGGTGTGCGCGATAAGCGCGGGCAGGCTCTTACCGGCCAGGTGTACACTCACCGTCTCGTCATACCACAGGCTTTGCGCGCCGAGGCGATGGAGGCGCAATGCTACGGCCAAGGTCAGGATGAAAAGGAAGATGATGCGAACCCGCCAGGAGGGACGAGCGGAAGAGTGGCCCGGCATGGCTGCATCTTACCATACCGAGTCGCTCCTGGCAACCGGCGCGAGGCTGAAAAGTCTCCGGCAAAAAAGAGCCCTGTCTGAGAGCAGGGCCTGTTGGCACGGAGCGATCTTCTAGCACTACAAGGTCTTTACGATCTCAAAACTCCCCAAATGCTTCGCCTGTGAACTTAGAGGGGTCAGGTGGTCTATGGATACGACCTCCTCGCGCCCATCTTCCAGCCGCAGACGATACATGCCCAACCCTAATCCATACCCTGCCTCTTGAGCAACGAAGAAACCGCGCAACGGCAGTCCTCTCAAGCGATGCCGGCGCGCTTCCAGGCTGTAGGCTACCGTCGCCACGGGCCGATCGGCTTCTAGAGGTAGCACCGTGCCGTACAAAATTTTACCCCCCGGCGCGGCTGTGCTAGCGTCGTGGTCCCGCCGGTTGTTCACGGGGATTCTCATGTACATGGAAAGCCGCTCTTCTGCAGCGTGATCAGGCCACCTCCCACTGCATCTGGCGCGCCCGGAAGCCGTCGCAGGCGGAGTTATGGGCCATCCAGGTTGCCACCTGGGCCGCAAAATCTTGCAATCCCTGAGCCCGTATACCGGAGACCAACTTGAGTTCCTCTTGGCTCAGGGCGAACCGTTGACCGTAATAACCACCGG
>DAOTYP010000079.1:0-17950 GCA_034434975.1 Anaerolineae bacterium
AGCAAGGCCAAAGGATCGGCGTCGCTCATCACGACGAGAGGATCGGTCTCCCATTCCTGGCCGGGCAGCAAGCGCGCGCCGATCTCCTGCCATGCCTCCGTCCGCTCTACCCGGCGTTTCTCGGCATCCGGCCAGACGTCCACGCCGTTGAAGCCGTGGCGCTGACGCAAAAAGCCCACAAGCCAGGCGCGCCGACCGCGCGCGTCGTAGAGCACCGTTTGTAGGCTGCTGCGATGGAATCGCGTGGGCTCCTCTTGCGCTTCTCCCGTCCGTTGCTCCGCGATCACGCCGAGCGAGGGGTCTGGCGCCAGCGCGTCCAGCCGCTTGACGCCGCACCAGGCGCACTCGCCTGCGTCTCGGAAAACCCGCCACTCCGCCGCCGGCTGCTCCCTCTGGCCGCGAAAGACGTACCTCACACCTTCCACGATGACGGGCTGTTCGCCGGAGTTTCGCACGCGCGTGCGCAGACGCAAAAGGTCATCTTCCCAAGCCCAATCGGTTACCCCTTCCAGGGCCGTGTCGCGATCGGCAAGGCGGGCCGTCCCTCCATCGCCTGTCAGGGAGATGGCCACCGCCGCCTTGCGGCCTTCAGGCAGAAGCAAAGCCACTTCCAGATGGGGAGCAAACAGCGGATTGAGCATCGCTTGAATTTTCATGAGCCTCCGTCGCGGAACCTCCATGCTTATAGGATAGTCTCGCGCCGTGCGCACAAAAGGCTGCCCGACCCTGAGGGCCCAGGCGACGCGCGAGGGACGCCGATCCCCTGCGCCTTGGCCGCTAGCCCTTGACGCCGGTGATCACCACGCCCTGGATGAACTGACGCTGGAAGGCGAAGAAAAGGGCCGCCATCGGCAAGGAGGCCAGGACGCTGGCGGCCATCAAGAGGTCGTAGCGAGGCAACTGGCCCACCGCCGCGGGCGCGCCGATGCTTGCCAGAAATTGGGCGACGGTGAACAGTTTGGGCTTGGTGATGTAGAGCAAAGGCCCAAAGAAATCGTTCCAGACACCGTTGAAGGTGAAGATGGCTATCACGGCCAACACCGGCGCGCTCAAAGGCACAATGATGCGCGCGAAAAGTTGCAAGGTGTTGCAGCCGTCTATGCGCGCCGCGTCGTCCAGTTCGGTCGGTATCGTCAGCATGTATTGGCGCAACAAGAAGATGGCCCAGGCGGAGCCGAAGAAGGTCGGAACCCATAGCGGATAGTAGGTATCTCGCCAGTGCAGTTTGGTGGTGAAGAGGGCGAAGATGGGGATCATCGTCACCTGGGCGGGGAGCATCATCGTGGCCAGCACGATGATGAACATCACATCCCGAAACTTCCACCTGAGACGGGCAAAACTGAAGGCCACCATCGCGTTGGAAAGGAGAACCCCTACCTCCGCCATCACCACGATCTTCAGCGTGTTGACTACGTAGCGCCACATGGGCGTTGCGGACCACGTGAAGACCTCCAGCTAGTTGGACCACATCCATTGGGTGGGAAACACGGTCAGGGGAATGCGCAGGATATCAGCGGGCGTCTTTAGCGAGGTCAGCACCATCCACAGCCAAGGGACGCAGACGATGAACGCGCCGACGCTAAGGATAAGGTAAGCGAGAGCCTTCACCAAAAGGTTGCGCACGCGCAGCCAGGTCCAGGCGCGTGTGACGCGCACAGGGGCAGCAACGGGAAGCGGAGAAGTTGCGTTCATGACCCGATATCCCTCCAAACGCTAGGTGCGACTTTCGCCGGCGTAGTACACCCAACGTGAGGCCGACCTGAACACCAGCAAGGTGAGACCCAGGATGATGACGAAGAGCACCCAGGCCAACGCGGAACCGTAACCCATGCGGAACAAGAAGAAGGCATTGCGGTAGAGGTACACCATATAGACCATGCCGATCTCGCTGGGCACGCCCCAGTTGCCAGGATCGCTGGTGATGATGAAGAACGTGGTGAAGGACTGCATGGCACCGATGATGCCCATCACCAGGTTGTAGAAGATGACAGGACTCATCATCGGCAAGGTGATGTGCCGTAAGAGTCGCCACCCGCTCGCGCCATCCACCTTCGCCGCGTCGTACAGTTCCGTGGGGATGCTTTGCAGGCCTGCCAGGTTGATGATCATGGAGCCGCCCACGCCCCAGATGCTCATCATGATGAAAGCCGGGATGATCCAACGCGGGGAAAACCAGTTGGGGCCTTGGATGCCGAACATCGCCAGAACGTTGTTGACCAGGCCATAGTCGCGCATGAGGAGAAACCGCCACAGTTGCGCGTAGGCCACCGTCGCCGTGATGGCCGGCAGGTAGTAAACGGTGCGCCAGAAGGAGATGCCGCGCACGTTCTGGTTCACCAGCAAGGCGAGGAGAAGCCCCAAAAAGAGGCCCAAAGGCACGCTCACCCCAGCAAAGTAGAAGGTGTTGACCAGCGATTTGTAAACCAAGGGGTCTTGAACGAGGTTCACGTAATTCTTGAGCCCCACCCATTTGGCCGGGTTCACGATGTCGTAAGAGGTGAAAGCCCAGTAGAAAGAGGTGATCATCGGGCCTACGATGAAGACCACCATGCCGATGAGCCAGGGTGAGATCCACGCCCAGCCTTCTAGGTTGCGCACAAGGTCACGCCGCCAGCGCGCTTGCGCCTGCCGGCTTGTCATGGTTGCCACGGTCATCTTGCCCCCCGTTTCTAAGGGAGCGGTGTGCTCCGCGCCAGAAGCGCGAAGCACACCGCCATCGCGTTAACTAACCGGCGGCCGCTTTCTGGAGGTCGGCGTTGATCTTCTTGTCAATCTCAACACAGATCTCTTTGATAGGCCGCGTATCCTCGCCCTCCATTGCCAGGCCCAAGCCCGTGTTCACGTAGCCGATGGCGATGGAGGCGTTCATCAATGGTGTGTGCGGATAAGGCATGGCGATCTCAAAGGCGCGCCGCATCGCCTCCAGGTTGGGGATCAATTTGGGCCCGATCTCCTTCCAGAAGTAATCCTGAGCATCCCGCCGCGGCGACAGGATCGGCGAGTTGGTCCAGTTCTCGGTCCAGAGTTCCTGGATCTCCTTGCTGGCCGAGTACCGAACGAAGGCGATCGCTTCCGGGAGGTTTTTGCTGCCGGCCCAGGCATAGATGCCGGTGGAGTGGCCTACGCCGACGGGCTTTTTGGTCTTGGGGCTCACTGGCGAAGTCCACCAGTTGAGCGTAAACTTCTTGTCAGGCAACTGGTTGTTCTTCACCCAGCCGAAGGCCCAGTCCCCGCTGACCATGAAGCAGACTTTCTCGTTGATGAAGGCGGAGTAAGCGTTCAGTTGCTGGTTGGTCAGCATGCCCGTGGAAGGCGACACCTTGTCCTTGATCACCATGTTCACGGCCACTTCCGCCGCCTCTACGAAGACGTCCTCCGCCACGCGCGAGGCAAGACCGTCGTCGGTGAGCCAGCCGCCGCCGTTGGAGTAAACCATGTCGCCCAGGCCGGACTGCACATCGGGATGCACCCAAGCGCCCCAGACCTTGTCCGCGCCTTCGCCCTTGGTGGCAGCCTTGGCCAGTTCAATGTAGGCATTCCAGTCCCAGCCGGTCTCCCCGTACTCGTGTGGCAGTTTGGGGACTCCCAGTTTCTTCAAGAGGTCCTCGTTGTAGATCGTCCCGCTGGTCTCCACCGAGTTGGCGATGACGTACAGATCGCCTTTGTAGCGGTAGGTCTCCACCGTCGCGGGCACGAACTTGGTCATCCAGTCCTTCCACTCCGGGTCCGCGTCAATGGCAGGTTGTAGGTTGGCGATCTGCTTGCGGTATATGAGCGGCCAGGCGGAAGGCACGTTGATGATGGCCACGTCCGAGGCGTTGCCAGCGGCCATCGCCATGGCTTCCTTTGATAGTTGACCGTGACAGGCTCAAAATCCAGCATCGGATAGGCTTGCTTGAGCCGCTCCTGCCATTTCTTGAGGAATTGGCCGTACAGTTTGTCCTCAAAGCCGGCCCCGGCGTATTGGGCAAACTGCAATTTCACCTGTCGCAGCCTGGTGGGAGCCGGGGTGGGAGTGACCACCTTCTCAACGACCTAGGTTTCCTTGACGACGACCGTCTCTTTGATCACCTGCGGCGTCGGTGTCGCGCACCCTGCCAGAAAGGCTGCCGCACTGCCACCCAGCAGGGTGAGGCCCGCGGTCCTGAGGAAATCTCTGCGGCTGACCGTCTTGGTGCTCATGGGTATCCTCCTTAAAAAATTTGTGACGCCGAAACTCCTTACGGCCTCCTCGGTCACCGCCTATCCTGCGAACGGTTCAACAGTTCATCTTCACCTCCTTTCACCTCATTAGAAAATCGGGCCAGCAGGGTGACGCGTTCCGAGAGGAGACGACCAGGAAGCCCCCTCTACGATAGCGCAGCCAACTGCTCAATTCCCTGGCAGGCTGCGTCCAAGACGATCTGCTCCGTTTCGGCCCTGAGCCTGGCGAAGAAGTGTTCGCCGACCTCGTACCCCCCTTCAGCGAAGGCTGCCGCGGTAGGCAGGTAGCCCACATAGTCGTTGGCCTCGCTCAAGACGCAAACCCGATAGGCCGGGAAGCGCCGCTTCAAGGTTAAGGCAACCTCGGCAAACGCTTCCCCCGGCATGCCCACCAAGAAGAGGTCGTTGATGCGCAAAACCTGTACTTCCGTACGGATGACCCGATCCCGAATGATCTCCGCCACGTCCGGCTGATGCACCTGCGCCTGTGCGAACTCCTCGCTCAGCCGTTGCGGCGAGGACATGAACTTGATGAATTCATCCTTGACAGGCAGAGCAACCTCACGACGCCAGCCCCCCAGGATCGCTCGGTCGTCCACGTCCGTCATAGCCCACTGGGTCAGCACCTGGCCGCCGAACAGAAGGCCCAACCGTTCGGCCATCGGATCATCCCGTGGCCCCCAGACCGGCATGAAGCCGGTTGGGTCAATGTTCGCGTGCGCGCCGTTGGTGCAGAGGAAGGGCCCATGCAGGATCCCCTCCATCAAGGCCATGGCATGGCCCGGGAAGTCTCCCGAGACATTGGGGCTCAGGAGCGCCACACTGGGGTGGCAGGCGTAGTTGGACAGGCCGCCCAAAGGGCGCCCATCCAACGCTTCTACCCGCAGGACGGTCAGATCAGGGTCAATCGGCCCTTCGCTTTCAATCAGGTTCGGGTCCACGCGCCAGGTGGAAGGCATCCCGTTGCGCACCGTGAAGACGGTGCCATCCTTCATGCGGAAACGGCGGCTGCGGGAGAGGCCGCGCGCCTCACCCACCCGGATCCCCACACGCGCTGGCTGCCGCGCGGCGTAGGCCAGCAAGATGGCATCCGCGATGCGCCGCACGAGGAGGCTCATGTAGGCATCATCCCAATAGCCCGCGCCGATGGTGTCTGGCGTCTCGTGAGAATGGGTGCAACAGATCATCACATGGTCAGGAGACAGCCCCTCCCGTCGGGCGACGATCTCACGCACCTGCAAGACGTAGCGCCGGGTCAGGCCGAGAAGGTCGCACAAGGCGATGGCCAACGTGGTGCCGGCGTTGGTGAAGGTGATCGCGCGCACGTATAAGTCGGAGTAGATGCCCCGGAAAGGACGGGCATCCCAGCGGGGCGCGTCTAAAGACGGCGTGATCACGGCCTTGGCCAACCCCACCTGCAGGCGCTCGCCGCGCCGGATCCGTTCTACGGCCTGCAGCCAGGTACGGAAGGAGGCGCTTTCCTTGCCTTCCTCTAGCACGCGCGCCGGATCCTCATCCAGGATGCGCAGCGCTGCGTTCACCGCGGCCCCGGCGCGGAACGCTATGACGGGCGCTTCTCGGAGAGAGAGGCGACGGGCAAGCCCTTCCTCCTCCAGGGCCGCCCCCACACGGGCCATGTCCAGGGGAGGGAAAGGGGTATGCTTGGTCAGGCCCTGGTGCAACTCAACGTAACGGCTCTGGATGAAGGGCCCCCAGACATTGTCCGACCAGGGAACGCCGACGCATAGGCACCAGCAATCCCTGATGTACATCTGATACCAAGGGCTGGCATCGCCGAAGGCCGATTCGCCCCAGATGCTGGGGCGGCCTCTGGCCAGGCGGTGGCCCTCGGTCAAGGTTCGGGCCTCGGGCCCCAGAGCGGCGACGGAGTAGGTGTTGTGGTGGCTGCGCACGGCCCCAGGGAACTGGCGGAACACCTCAGAGACCAGGCCGCAATCCGAGGGTGAGGTCAGTGGGTTGAAGGGGGGGCGGGGCCTTCCCTCACGGGCTGTCAGTGTTGGCACGACCAAAGTCAGGCCCGGTCCCGCCACTGCGACCAAGGCCGCGACCCACGCCTCCGCCTGCTGGGAAGACAGGCCCAGCGCCTCCGCGTCCGCATGGAAGAAGAGGATACCTTCCCGGGGTATGCCTAACTCGTTGAACAGGTCTTGAACATCTCTCTCCGTGATCTGCACGGCGCCTCACTACCTCTTCTCTATCCTGACTGACGGCCTGAGCGGCGGATGATAGACCTCAAGCGGAAGCCATCATCCCTTTGAACCACTCCACCGTTGCCCTTGCTGCCTCGTCGGGCGCGAGGATGTAGTTGAAAGAGAGTTCGGCCGTCAGGAACCCGCGGTATCCTATCTCCCTGAGGGCCGCCAAGAAGGCAGAGAAATCTATCACCCCCTGACCGGGGATCAGATGGTCGTCCCGCTGGCCATGGGTGTCGTCAATATGCACATGGAAGAGGGCCGGCCCCAAGGCGCGCGCGGCCTGCGCCGGCTCCTCGCCCACCACCTGGCTATGTCCTGTATCCAACACGACGCCCAGGTTCTCCCATCCTACCTCCTCTAGGAGCCGGCGCGCCTCCTCCGTCGTCTGCACCAGGTCCGTCTCATAGCGGTCCGCAGGCTCCAACGCCAAACGCACCGCGCGCCGGGCGGCGTAGTCGGCCAACCTTTTCAGGCTATCCACCAGGCGCGCCCAACCATCCTCTCTGCCCTGGCCATGCAGGGTATGGCCAGGGCAGACGGAGACGAGATCGGTGCCCAAGGCACACGCCACGTCAATCGCGGCCCGGATGTACTCCACGCTGTCCAAACGGATGACATCTAGAGGGCTGCACAGCGAGGTCGGATAACGGAATTGCGCCGGGATGAAGGACGCCACAACCAGGCCGCACTCATCCAGCAAGGCGCGCAAGCGGCGCAAATCCTCCGCGCTCAGGTCGCCCCGGTAGGCGTGCGGGCGACCGCCCCAGATGTCTATACCGTCGTAACCCAGGGCGGCGATCCGACGGATCGCGTCCTCCAGCCGATAGTTGAAGTAAACGAAAGACGAGAGGCTCAGGCGCATCATGCCTGAACCTCGTCAATCAGCCGCTGATAGTAATCGCGCGCCTTCACCGCCTCTTCCACCACGTTGTCCATCCGGCACGAGGTGTCCACGACGAGGGTGCCATCGTAGCCGATCTTCTTCAGGCTGCGGATCACCGCGCGGAAATCTATGTTTCCCCTGCCGGGGGGATAGTGGTAAGCCTGCGTGCCGTCGTTGTCGGATAGGTGAACCAGCCGGATCAGCCGGCCCAGTTTGGGGATGACAAGCGCCAGGTACTCTTTGCCCGCGTGCACGTGAGCCACATCCAGGATGACGCCGACGTTGTCCGCGCCCGACTCGCGCAGGACGTTCATCACCGCGTCGGTGGAGGAGAAAACGTCGTTGGCGCGCGTCTCAATCAGGAGGGTCAATCCCTTACTTTTGGCGATGGCGGCGCATTGCCGCACCACATCCACCGCGTTGTTCCAGAACTCAGGCCAAGAGAAATCGTCGCCAACGCTCACGGCCGTAGGAGGGCCGCCCACGTAGAGCTCGGTGCCCTGAGGCCGAATCTCCGGGGGCATGTAGCCGCAGATGGCCACCAACGGGCTCCCCAGCTCTGCGATCAGGTCGGTCAACGCGTCAAAGTCCTGCAACGCCTTGGCCTTGGTCTGAGGGTTCACGCTGAACATCTTCTCCTCAACGGCCATGACCGAGGGGACGGTCATGCCGTAGCGGGCCAGGATCGCTTTCATCTTGCCGAGGTCGCGCCGATGCTCCGGGATCAGCCCATCGTAAAGTTCCAGTTCCAGCGCGCGGAAGCCGGCCTCGCCTACGATCTCCATCGCTTTGAGGTGGTTCTCCGGCGAGGGGGGGATGCCGAACAGCATGATGGGGACGGTGTATCCACAAGCGACGTTCATGGCAACTCCTTTGGGTAGGTTGAGCGCCGCCGGCAGCGGCCAACTTTTGTCAAATGACCATCATAAGTCTATTATAATACAACGAGAAGCGGCTGTCAAGACCTTGACGACGGGGAGTTCTTGACGTATAATTGAGAACCGACGGCCTTCTGCGAGACAAATCCCGCAGGGACTAATGTCAGTGGTTATGCAAATGTAGCCGGGAAAGTGCAGCGATGAAACGAACAACTGCGAAGTCGGCCCGATCCACCCTGCGGGGTATGACCCAAGGTCGCGCCCGCTGAAGGGCCGCCTGCAACACCGACAAGATGATTTGTGAGGGGTAGTACATGCTGGCTCACATGAGAGGCGCGCACGCTCAATTTCCCCTTCGTCGGCGGCGCTCACCCCGACGCAGGCTGGCTTAAGGGCTAAAATCAACATGGACCGCTCACCTTTGCTTTCTCCACTGGCGACAGCCCCGCTATGGAACTGCGCGCCGGAGGAAGACATATCCTCGGCGGAGGCGATTCGCGCCCTCAGCCGCGCCCAGGTCTTGAGGGCGGTGCGTGAACGCTCCCCCATCTCCCGCGCCGACCTGGCGAAACGGGTCCCCTTGAGCCGCGCGACCATCTCCAGCGTGGTCAACGAACTGCTGGAGGCGGGCCTCGTGAGCGAGGCCGGCCTGGCCACCTCCACCGGCGGGCGGCGCCCTACCCTCCTCAGTTATCATCCGGAGGCCAGGATGGCCGTAGGGGTGGCCACCTTCAACGACGAGGTCATGGCCGTGTTGACCGACCTGGACGGCCATCCCCTCAAATACCACAGACGCCCCTGGGGTGGACGAAGACCCGATGACCTGCTGCAAGCAGTGATCACCACCGTAGGCGAGATATGCCAGGAGGTAGAACGCCACAAGATCCTCGGCCTGGGCGTGGGCCTCCCCGGCATCGTGGACATGGAGAGCGGCAGGCTGGAGATGAGCGTCAGCATGGGGTGGCTGAACGGGCCGGTAGACGCTCGCCGCATCATAGAGGAGGCGCTGCATCTCCCCACCTTCGTCGCCAACCGCAGCCGGATCGCGGCCTTGGGTGAGTTGCAGGTCGGCGTCGGCCGGGGCGTTCACAGCCTCCTCTACGTGTTCATCGGCCAGGGCATCGTGGCGGGCCTCGTATTGGCCGACGAGATCTATTTCGGCGCCAGTTTCAGCGCGGGAGAGGTCGGGCATATCACCGTCGTGGCCGACGGCCCCCTCTGCAAATGCGGCAATCGCGGCTGTCTGGAGATGTTCGCCTCGGAAGGCGCCATCGTCGCGCGCGCCATCGCCAAGGCGCGCGCCGAGCCCAGCAGCGCCCTACGAGAAATCACCAAAGGCAACCTGCAACTTTTGACGACGGATCACATCTTAACATGCGCACGGCAGGGCGACCCCGCCGCGTTAGAGGTGCTGAACGAGACGGCCTCTTACCTAGGGATAGCCCTCTCGGCCACCCTAAACATCTTGAACCCGCAGATGCTGGTGCTCGGCGGCCCCCTGGGCTGCAAGGCCGGCCCCTTGCTCCTGGAGCCGACGGTGCGCGAGATTGAGCGCCGCACTTTGCCCATCTCCCTCTCGGCAGTGAAGATCGTCTCAGGGTCCACGGAGACGGAGTGCATCGCCGTCGGCGCCGCCGTCTTGGCTTTGAAGCACACCCACATCAATCGCCTCTTCTCAACGAGCCGCGCCAACGGAGAAAACATGACCAAAGGAGAGCGCGTAAGCCACGCGAGATGATCCGCTCCCTCATCGTCTCTAACCGGAAAGGCGAACCATGGCCGACCACATGACCGCCCGACAGCGCGTGTTGACCGCCCTCAACCACCAAGAACCGGACCGCGTGCCCCGCTGCGACTATTTCTGGCCGGAGTTCATCGCGGCCTGGCGCGCGCAGAAACGGCTCCCGCCGCCCGCCGACCCAGCCGATGACCTGGACATTGCGACCTACTACGGCATTGATTTCTGCATCGCCGCCGCCGATGAAAGCCCCTGGCCGAGCCGCGCCCGCACCCTCAAAGAAGGCGCGACAGAGGTGATCCGTCTGGACGGGTGGGGCCGCACGGAGCGGATCGTGCCCGGCGCGGTCTTCTCCGAATGGCTGAGCCATCCCGTCGGCGAGGAGACCGATCCGGAGCACCTTCGCTTTGATTCGCCGTCGGATGACAACCGTTACCGGTCCTTCCTCGCCTTGGTGGCCGCGCGCCGCGAGGTGCAGTGCGTCTTTGCCAAGACCGGCGGCCCCTTCCAACGCGCCTGCCAGTTGCGCGGTGAGGTGGAGTTCCTGATGGACCTGGTCAGCAACCCCGGCTTCGCCCGCGCCCTTCTGGAGCGCGTGACCGACCATCTGATCCAGATCGGGCTGGAATCGCTGCGGCGCGGCGACCTCTACGAAACCGGCATCTGGATCTACGATGACATCGGCACCAACGAGCGCACGATCATGGGGCCTCGCACCTATGAGAAGATGATCTACCCTTACATGAAGCGGATGTGCCAGGCCTACAAGGAGGCTGGCGCGGCCAAGATCATCTTTCACAGCGATGGCCGCATAGAGGATCCGATCTTAGACCTTCTGCTGGACTGCGGCGTAGACGGCATCCAGCCGGTGGAGCCCAAGGCCGGGATGGACGTGGTCAGGTTGCGTCGGAAATACGGCCATCGGCTGGCGCTCTTGGGCGGCATGGACAACGCCCACCTCCTTCCCCGCGGCGATCGCGCGGAGATCGCCCGCGCCGTTGCGCACGTCCTTTCCGCCGGGCACGGCGGCGGGCTTGCCATCGGCAGCCACTCCATCGGCCCCGACATCTCGGTGGAGACCTACGACTATTACCACCGCCTTGTCCAGGAGCGCGGCCACTATCCGCTGGCGTTGTGAGCGAGGGCGCGCGGCGGTTGATCCGACCGAAGGAGGATCTCGTGAACTGGCCCCTTTACCACGCTTACCTACAACGAGCAAACGACAGGGCTCTGCGCGACGCCATCTGGGAGCCTGACATTGAGCCGCTGGCGGGGTTGGTGGCGCGCGTGGGCGTGGGCAACTACCTCACGCCGGAGGCGATAGACCCTGCCGAGATGGTAGAACGGGCCGACCAAATCGTGCGGGAGCGAGCGGCTTACACCGCAGGCGACCTGCTGCAGCCGGTCTCCCCCTCGTTCAACATCCCTTGGCTGGAGGCCATCGCCGGCTGCAAGGTCAAGGTGCATCGGGATACGCTCTGGGCCGAGCCCAGCGGCCTGGATTACCAGTCCTTGGCCGAACTGCGCTTTGACCCGCGCCATCCCTGGTTTGAGAGGATGCTCGCCTGCCACACGGCGCTGTGCCGGCACGCGGCCGGTCGCTTCCCCGTCGCCTTGCCGGTGATGCACGGCCCGCTGGACATCATCAGCCTATTCCGCGGGCCGGAGCAATTCTGCGTAGACCTGTACGACCGTCCCCAGGAGGTAGAGGTCGCGCTGAGCCGCCTGACTGACCTGTGGATCGCCGTCGGGAAGGCCCTCCTGGCGGCCACGCCGCTTTACCAGGGTGGGATGTGCAGCCGCATGCACCTTTGGCTCCCCGGCCCGACGGTGACGCCCCAGGCCGACGCTACGACCCTCCTCTCGCCGCGCCTCTATCGTCGCTTCGGCCTGCCGGTGGACGAGGCGATCATCAACGCCTTCCCTTATCATACCTACCACACCCATTCCACCTCGTCCCATATCCTGGAGATGCTGGCGGACATCCCACATCTCACCAGCATTCAGATCACGCTGGACCCGAACGGCCCGCCGCGCGCGGAATTGCAGCCGCTGCTGGCCAGGCTGGCCCGTCGGAAGCCCTTGCTCCTCTCGGTATGGGATCGCGATTGGGCCGACTGGTGCGCCCAGGCCCTCGCGCCGGCGGGAATCAGCATCACCCTGGTCGTGCGTCGCTTGGAGGATTGGATCACCTATGAGGCATGGATGGCGGAGACCGCCTGAACCCTATCTTGATACGGAGGCAAGAACATGACCAAGACGCTGCGCGCAGGGCTGATCGGCTGTGGAGCGTTGGGGCGCGTGCACGCCGAATGCGTCGCCCAACTGGACGGCATGGACATGGTCGCCTTTTGCGATCAGGAAGCCGCCCGAGCCGAGCAGTTCCGCACCGAGTTCAAAGGCGAGTATGCCACCACCGATGTAGAACGGATCTTTCGAGACCCCACTTTGGATGCGGTTTACATCACGACTTGGCACGATACCCACGCCGAGTACTGCATCCGCGCCGCCGACGCCGGCAAACACATCCTGGTGGAGAAGCCGCTGGCGCTCACCGTAGAGGAATGCCGCGCGGTGGGCGCAGCCGTCAAGCGCAACGGCGTCAAACTCTTCACGGCCTTCAAGATGCGCTACTACGACATGGTCCTCAAGGCCAAAGAGCTGATCCCCCGCCCCATCATGGTGACGATGCAGATGATGGACAACCGCTGGCCAGACGACCATTGGGCCAGCGACCCCATCAAAGGTGGCGGCAACGTCTTGAGCCAGGGTTGCCACTCCTGCGACATCTTGCGCTTCGTGGCCGGCAGCGAGCCAATAGAGGTCTACGCGGCAGGCGCTAACTACTACACCAAGACGGGTGTCATTGACAACCTGTGCGCCACCTTCCGCTTTGAGAACGGCGTCGCCGGCAGTTGGGTGCAGGGCGATGCCAACTGCCCGCCCTTGACCAGCAAGTTCTTCATGCAGATCTTCGCCGAGAACCAATCCATCACCCTCACGGACCGCCTGACCACCCTGACCTACAAGGAAGCAGGCAAAGATCCGCAGGTGTTCAAAGGGTCGGAGACCGGCTTTCTGGAGGAGAATCGCGCTTTCATCCATTGTCTCCTCCACGACACCCCGCCCACGATAGATCACGTGGACGGCCTCATGGCGACGCTGATGGTGCTCCAGGCGTTCAACAGCCTCAAGAGCGGTAGGCCGGAGCCCATCGCTGCCATCGTGCGCGAGTCTCAGGCTTGAGAGGACGAAGGCGGAAGCCCAGGCCCTTCCCTTTCGCAAAGGGTACCTTCCGGCCTTGGCCTCCGCCTTCCGCTTGCGCCCCCGGGGTTTTGCGGCTTTTTTAGGAAAGCCGTGTTATAATCGTAGCCCAATGCGGTCATTGCCACTATCTTTTGCCACTACCTTTATGTAAAGATCAGGTGTTGTACAACCTTCCGGAGGTAGGCGATGATCAGGATGACGCAGACGTTGGCGAGACGTATAGAGCGCGAGCGCCGGACCAAGGTGCCCTGGCCCAGCAAAGAGATGGTGAAGATGGTAGAATCCGGCGCGGGACAGGAGGCCCTAGATAACCTGATCTTCTTCACGCCGCCGTCCCGCTTCTCTGCCCGTGCAGCCGAGGTGCGCCAAGCCCTGGAACGCCGCTTCTCCGCGGTAGACCAGGCCACCCAGGCGCGTTTTCTCCGCTTCCTAGCCGAATTAACCATCAGCCTCCACTCCTTCTTGCCCCGCTGGAACCTGCAAGCTCAAGAGCAGCACGGCGAAACGGCCCTGAGCGATGCGCAGGTCTTCGCCGAGGCCCAGGTCAGCCGGGCCCTCTTGGACAAGTTGGTCGGGCATGGGCCCCAAGCGGCCGCGGCCCTGTGCCGCACCTGGCGAGAGGAGACGATAGGTCGCTTGAAGGCGGAGGGGGTCAAGGACGAGGCCCAGATCACATCTCTGGCCGACCAGATGACCGCCTCCGTAGGCGCCTTCGTGGACGCGGTTTGCGCCGAGATCGCCCAAAGCCAACTCCGCCGCATCGCGGAGATGCGCTACCGGGGCGAAACCATCACGGAACTGGGGAACGACTACGCCGCCTTCCTTCCCTATGCCATGTACGTCGGCGCTTCCTTCGTGACCAGCAACCCCGTCCTGGTGGACATCGCTTGGGCCAGCGACCCCGCCTATTGGACTCCCATCGTGGATGAGATCATCAGGCAGAACCCGCAGGCAGATGAGGCGCAACTGGCACGCGCCGTCACGCTGGAGGTGGTCCTGGCCAACATGCGGCGGCTGCGCCCCATCTTCCTCCTCACCACCGGCCGCATGGGCTACGTCAGCCTGCAGGTAAACCCCAAGAAGCACGACGACGCGGCCACGATGATCGCCGACGCCACAGCCATCTACGACGAACTGGAGAGGAAACTGGACGGCGGCGTACCCAACGTGGTGTTCAAACTCCCGGCCACGCGCGCAGGGCTGGACGCCTGCCGGACGTTGACCAACCAGGGAATCGGCGTCAACATCACGGTCAATTTCGGCCTCTTCCAGGAGATGCGCTTCGCGGAGGTGATCCGCCAGGGGAACGCCCTGGTCTCCTACCTGACGGAGATGAACGGCCGCCTGGCCTTCCCCGTCCGCGATGAACTCCTGGGCAAGCAGGACAGGCTGGCCTCCCTCGGCATAGACGAGGCGAAGGCCCGCGAGGCGGCGGCCTGGTCGGGCGTCGCCATCCACAAGCGGTTGGTGAAGTTGCTGCTGGCCCAGAGGTACGACCTGACGCGCATCCGACCGTTGGTAGCCTCTCTGCGGGTGTACACAGGCGCGGGGTATGAGGGGCTCCCCTCCGCCATCCCCGACATCACCGAGGACGTGGGGACGGCGGTGATCACCGTTTTCCCCAACGTGCGGCGGGCCTTTGACACGACGCCGGACGCGCCCCTGGAGCCGTACCGCATCCAGGCGCCCGTGCCCGAGGAGGCCATGCAGGTGCTGGCGCACAGCGAGATCTTCAAGCAAGGCTACTGGCTCCCCGACGACGACGACGCCTTCAAGCCCGACTACGTGCTGACGCTGGAGGATACGGAGGCCGTCTTCCGCTGGCCGCCGGTCTACAACACGATCACCGAGTTCGCCAAGGCCTACGACCAGTTTGTGACCCGCATCATGGAGCGAAAAGCCCACGTCGTCTCTACTGTGCCCGCTTGAGCGCCCTGCAAGGGGGGGCGCCTTCCACCCCGGGAGAGGCTTGGGCTCATGACGGAATACGAGATCTACATGCTGCTCAACCAGGCCAGAAGGCCCCTCTGGCTGGCGGAGATCAACCTGAGCGGCGCCAAACTGACCGGCGCCGACCTGGCGGGCGCCAACCTGCGCGGCGCTTGCCTGCTGGGTGCCAGGCTGCGAGAGGCCGATCTGGAGAGGGCCGACCTGCGAGGGGCTAACCTGGCAGGCGCCGATCTGAGGGGGAGCAACCTGCGCGGGGCCAACCTGCAACAGGCCGACCTGAAGGGGGCCGACCTGGCCGATGCCAACCTGACCGGCGCCGACCTGACGGCAGCAGACCTCAGAGGGGCGTACCTGGAAAGCGCCAACCTGCAAGGAGCCCACCACGACGGCTCCACCCTATGGCCGGCAGGCTTTACCCCCGCAGGCATCGGTTAAGGTCTGACCTTACCCTCACAGGTAGCCGTGCTCTCGGAACCAGGCGACGGCATCGCGCAGGGTCTCGGTCAGGCTACGGCCGACCTGCAAACCCAATTCCCGCTGCGCCTTGCCGTTGTCGTACCATCCCCCCAGGCGGGAGAACTCCAAGGCCTGGGTCGGCATCAGGAACGCGGCCCGGGGCGCCAGACGATGTAGGCCGTGCTCCAAGAGGCGGGCCGGGCCGAACAGCCAGCCCGGGAGCGGCACCCGCCAACGCGGCGGCGGCAGGCCTGCGACCTCGGCCAGCGCCGCGACTAGGTCGCGCCCGGTGACGTTGTGCGCGCCGAGGATGTAGCGCTCGCCCGGGCGCCCGCGCGCCGCCGCGGCCACGTGGGCCGCGACCACGTCGCGCACATCTATCACGTTGGTGCGCAGGTCAGGATAGAAGCGACAGCGGGCGCGCAGGGCCATGATCAGCGCCCGACCGGTGGTCGGCTTCACGTCGCCGGGGCCGAAAACTGCGGTCGGATTGAGGATGACGATGGGAAGGCCCTCGGCGGCGAAACGGCGGGCGATCTCTTCTTGCGTCCATTTGACTTCCCAATAGGGGTGGCGCGCCGTGCCCGGGCGATAGAGGTCCTCCTCCGTCGCCAGGCCGTCGGCCCGACCCGCCGGGCCCACGGTGCTCAAGGAACTGGTGTAGATGACTTTCTCCACGCCCGCGCGACGGGCCGCCGTCAAGACGTTCGTCATCTGCCGCGCCGCCGCCTCCTCCATCTCCCCCTGGGCGACAGAGCGCGTCGGATAGAACCCCGCCGCGTGGAAAACGAGCGCGCAGCCGCGCATGGCCTTCGCCAGCGAAGCGGGGTCCTCCAGGTCCCCGAGCGCGCGCTCCACTTCCAACCCGGCCCAAGCCAGCGTCGGGCTGGCGGCGCGGTGAAAGGCGCGCGCCGTCCACCCTGCGGCCACGCAGGCCCGCACGATGTGGCTGCCAATAAACCCCGTCGCGCCGAGGATGAGCGCTCGCATCTCCTCACTCCCCCTGCCCCACCTTACCTCTGAGGCAAGTATGACAGCGCATTTTGCATTATAGACATAAATAGATGTCGCGCCTGATAATGTTACAAAACCTTAAGCATATTGTAAGACATAACCCATTGACATTGAGGGTAAATTGTGGTATTATATGGGCGTAGTACTTTGGTACTATGGGCAAAGGAAAAGGGGGAGGCCGATGGTCGGATCGGCCTCCCTCGGTGAGGGTCGGGCGTCAGCCCGTCGCCTTGGCCACGGTCCATAGCCAACTACGCGGGGCCATAGCCTACGCGGGAGCGCGTGTGCTATCTCGCCCTTACCTCAACCTCATTATAGCACACGATCCCCCTTTGGGCAAGTGGGCCCTGCCCGCCCTCTCCTCCCCTTTGCCTATCGGCGGCGCCCGACGCCCTTCCTCTTGAGGCTCGTCGCCCAAGCATCCGCCCGGCCTGCGTGAGGCCGCATCCGGCCCCGCAGGGAAGAGGGGCAGCGCTGGCTCTCCGTCATACTCGGTGGGGATCGCCCCTCTTTCGGCAGGCGGGCGGCGAAGGGAGGTGACTCAGGCCGAAGGAAGCCTGGCAGGCAACTCTCAACGGCGCACAAACGCCCATCTACCCTAAACTCAACCTAATCTCCACGGAGGTAAAACATGAAACGCCTGAGCATCTTAGCCGTCGTGCTGGTCGTCGCCTTGGCCCTCACGGGTGTCGCCTATGGCCTGTGGTCTACGAACCTCCTTGCCTCCATTGACGTGCAAACCGGCAGCGTGAGCGCCAAGTTCGTCAACCTCGTTTGGAATGAATGGCCTGAGGTAGAAAACAAAGATGTAGGAACTTGCAGTGTTGCATTAGCGGCAGACGATGAGCTGACCGTCAAGATCGACAACGGTTATCCTGGCTTTGGATGCGATTTGTCCGTCGTTATCAAAAACACTGGCTCCATCCCCGTGAAGGTGCAGACGATTCAAATCACCAAAAACTTCACTGACGCCATCTCTAGCACATTCCTCACCTCCTTGTCTGCACTGTGCGGGCAGCAGATTCATGCTGATGATGTGGTGACGGTGACGGGTAATGTTGAGGTGAAACAGCCCGCCCAGCAGAACACAAACTACTGGGCAAACGTGCAGTTGCAACTCGTTCAGTGGAACGAGTATGATGAGAATGCATCGTGCCCCACTGTCGTGATCGGACCGCTGCCTGGCCCTGCTCCTGCCCCTGGTCCTGTTCCTATTGGTGGCGGCGGTTAGCAGTGTAATAGGGAGTCGCGCCGGGGTTGCCCCCGGCGAAAGCCCCTGGCCACGGGTCGCAGGGGCGCGTAGAGACAGCCCCTGCGACCCCCAGGGCTTTAGGGGGCGTTCCGG
>DAOTYP010000080.1:0-7668 GCA_034434975.1 Anaerolineae bacterium
GGCGGCTACCCCTCAGCCCCTATCAGATTCAGATCACGACGACCCCCCCTGAGCACATAGAGCCGCTTGGCCACTTCGTGGATAAGCCGGAGACGTGGCTGTTGCAAGGCGGCTTGAGGCCGAATACGTTGCCCGCGGAGCGCACCTTTGACAAACTGGTGCTGAGAAAGGGTTTTGCCCCTCGCGATCCCTACCTCCTCTTACAGGGGTATCACCAGCCCTATCGCTGGCAGGGGGCCCTGCATGCGCTGAACGCCATCGTCCGTTTCAGCCAGGGCGGGCACATCTTCCTCATTCAGAACAGCGACCGCCAATCTTACTACCACAAGAACGCGCTCCTCATCAGCGACGGTTACAACGATACGCCCTTACCGACCCTGGGCGAGTGGCTGGCCGTGGACGATTTCGCCTCCGCTGCCCTGAGCGCCACGCGCGTGAACGATGCGCACCACACCGATTGGACGCGCTACCTCTTCTGGGCCAAACCCGGCGACGGCTTTTTCGTGGTCGTAGATGCCGTGGAGACAAAGAAGGAAGGGCCGTACTCCTTCACCTGCACGTGGCGCACGCCGGGGTATGCGGAACTGGACGGCCGTTTCTGGCGGGCGCGGCAAGGGGAGCACCTCTTTACCCTTTGCTCCAGCCGCGCGCTCCCAATGACCAGCGAGGAGCAGGGCCCGTTGGGAGCCTGTAACCCCTACGTCCTGCGCCAAAGGCAGGAGGGGGTGTACGGCGCCGGAGACCTCGTCGCCTTTCAGAACCTTTTCTACGTCGGGTTGAAGGCGGCACCGCGCGAGCTGGACCTGCGCTACCTGAAGCCGACGCAGGCGATGGTGCTGGAGAGGGGGGAACCGCTGGCGTGGTGCGCGGTGGACCCTCAACGGAAGGGGATGGAGGGCGCGGGGCTGGCGATGCGAGCGACCAGCGCCATGGCGACCGCACAGGAGATATGGGTCGCCGGCGCGCTGGAGTTGCGGATGACGGGCGATCCCGGTTGGCGCGTGGAAAGCGATCGGCCGGTGGGCCTGCATTGGGATCTGGTGGCGAGCCGGATCACGGTGCAGGCGGACGGCCCCGAGAGCGTCGGGGCTCGCGTCCGACTGTCCCTGGACGCTGAGACCCAGCACGTTGCGGTTGTGGGCCAGGAGGCGATCGCGTTCGCGCTGCCGGCTAGAGGATGTGAGAAGGCGATGGCTTTGTTGCGTGAGGGGCTAGCGGCGTTGGCAGGCGAGATCGGCGAGGAGGCGCCTGCGAAAGCGCCGCCCTGGCCGGAAGGCGCCTGGCGGGAAGGGTGGCGGTTTGATGGTTGGCAGCGCCTGGTGCAGGAGCGGCTGCGCGACGTAACGGTGTCGGCGCAGCCGGAACCGTTGGACGGTTTCGCGGAGCAGTTGGTTGACGCGGTGATTCCCGATACGCGTCCTTTTGCTCGTCAATGGCCTGTGGCTCCTCAGTACGACATCCGGTTGGAGTTGGGCAAGGAGACGTTCGTGGATCACCTGCGCCTCGTCGGCGACAGTTACGATCAGCCTACCCTGCGCGCCTTTCATGCCCTTCCTAAGGGAATCGCCGTGGCCGTGAGTTCTGACGGCTTTCGGGAGGATGTGCGGCCTTGCGTGCGAGAGCCGGAGGCGGGGATCCTAAGCTACGAGCGTTACCACCGTTGGGAGGATCGCTTTGAGACCCTACGCTTCGCCGTGGAGGCCCGGGCGCGGCAGGTTCGCATCCGAATCCCCGCGCCCCCCGGCGGTGAGCCGCTCGTGTGCCATGAGGTAGAACTGTACGGCGATCGCTGGCTGAGGCCGGCGCCGCGCCAATTGATCCCTGTGGACCTGGACGGCGACGGCTGCCTGGAGGTGGTCGCCATCAGCATGGCGGATGAGATCGTGGTTTTGGATGCCGGAGGAAGGGTGCGCTGGCAATGGCAGGCGCCGAAAAAGATCACCCATGCGTCGTGCCACGATCTGGATGGGAACGGCCGACGGCAGGTCTGCGTGGGCCTGCTCGGTAGCGACCTGGTGATCTTGGAGCCGGACGGGGCCGTGCGCCGGGTCGTCTCCTACGATCCCCTTTTCCGTCAGATCAAAGACATCGCGATGGGCATTCCCCGCTCCATCAACGGCTTGACGGTGTGGCATCGGGAGCCGGATGGGCGGGCTGCCCTGGCGATCGGGGCCTATGGGCTGATCATCTTCTTGGACCCCGAAGGCCAGATCATCGGCCACTCCTTCGTAGACGGCTCCTGGGTCACCGACTTCTTGACCTGGCCGCCGAACGGCAGCGGCCCTTGGGACCTGTGGGCGCGCACCCGTTGGAATCACGGGATCAACGTGTTTGAGGGGCAAGCAGGGCTTGCGCCGAGCGGAGGCGTCTTGGTGCTCGGTGGCGTGCGGCAACCGCTGTTCCGTCGGATCCGACGGGTGATCCCCTTCGTGACCGGCTACGCGGTAGCCTTTGAGCCGGTGCTCCGAGAGGAGGCGAAGGGTGGCAGCCTGATCCTGGCTGCCGCCGAGCACGGCGTCGGCATCTTGTCGCCTGCGCGGGAGGATTGGCTCTGGAAGGTGGAAGGGGGAACCACCATCCAGGCGTGCCTCGCGGCGGACGTGGACGGCGACGGTGAGGAGGAGGTCGTCGTGGGAGGCGCCGATGGCTTTGTGGCGGCTTTCGGCCTGACGGACGGGCGCCGCAAGGGGCGGCTTTTGGCGGGCGCGCCCGTGACCGGCCTGGCGGCATGGCCTTCCCTCGGCCTGTGGGCGGTGGGGACCCGCAACGGGCTTCTAGCCGTGGACACGAACTGGCAGATCGTCGGCGCGAGGCCGATTCCGGTGCTCCATCTGGGCGCGCTCGGCGCGGGCAACGTCGTCGTCGCCGGCCCCGATGGGCGGCTCACGTGGCTGACCTGGGACGCATCCGGGTAGTCCGGGCGCGACCGATCCTGGGCCGTCGGATGATCATCCGACGGCCTCCGCTTTTCAAGAGGGGCGTTTCAAGCCCCTTGGAGGAGGGCCAGCAGTGCCTCGGGGGTCAGAGGGACCGGCCAGCGGATGAGGTGGGAGGGACAGGCGCAGTCCGACGAGCCGAAGCGGGGGATCGGGCGCGAGATGCCCGGCTGCCGCCCCAGGAGGGCGGCCCATTTGCACTCGTACCGTTCGTCGCCGCCGTGCACGCACGCTACCAGGGCCACGGGCGGAGTCAGCGCGGTGAGGTGATCAATGTGCCAGCGGGGCCGTCGCATCTCCGGTGGGCGCAAGTGGCGACCGATGCGGGCCGCCAGGCCGCCGGGCCCGCGTGCGCTGCCGGTGTAGATGTAGTCGCCTGGAAGGAGGGGGGTGAGCCCTATGTAGCCGACTTTCAGGAGGGTGGGCGAGGCCAGATGCAACAGGAGGGCGTAACTGCCGCCGGCCGAGGGGAGCGGCGGCTGGGGCATTCCCTCTACAATGCGATGCACGGTACACAAGGCAGACATACGCGAGAGTATAGTGCGTTATCGCCCGTTGTCAAGAAACGTGTTGTCGCCCGCCGCGGCTGATGGTATAATCTGGCCGGTGGAGGGAACCCGTATGCCATCCTATGCCGTCCGCGTGGGTGCATGGTGGGCGGCTTGCCGGCGCAGGCTGGCATTGGGGGCGGCTTTGCTGATGTTGCTGGCGATCGTCGGCGCTCCGCCGCGCCCCTTCGTGGCCTTGGGGCCGCAGCAAGAGGTTCGCACTACCAACGACAAGATCGGCGTCCATACCCGGTTGACGGACGAGGTGGAGCCTTGGAAGATCCAGCGCACCTTGCAAATGGTGCGCGAGATGGGGGCCTCCTGGATCGTGGAGTACTTTCCCTGGGCCTACAGCGAGCCGCGGCCGGGGCGCTACGACTGGGCACATGCGGATTGGGTGGTAGAGCACGCGCGCCGGCAGGGGTTGACCGTCGTCGCGCGGCTGGGGTTCGTGCCGGAATGGGCGCGGCCCAAGGATACGACGGAAACCTATCTGGAGGAAGCGCGTTTCCCCGACTTCGCCCGCTTCGTGGGCCAATTCGTGCGCCATTTCCGCGGTCGCGTCTCTTACATCATCATCTGGAACGAACCTAACCTGAGCCTGGAGTGGGGCTATCGGCCCGTGGACCCTGAGGCCTACGTTCGCCTTCTGCGCCTCGCCTATCAGGCGGCTAAGGAGGCCGATCCTGACGTGCGCGTGCTGGCAGGGGCATTGGCCCCTACCTTAGCGCCGCCGGGGAGCGCCGAGGGGATGGACGACCTGATCTACCTGCAGCGGATGTACGACGCGGGCGCGCGGGAGTTCTTTGATCTCTTGGCAGTGCATGCTTACGGCTGGTCCTTCTCGCCGGATGAGCCTGCCGCGCCCGACGTCATCAACTACGCCCGCGCGGAATTGGCGCGCGCGGTGATGGTGCGCAACGGGGATGCCGACAAGTTGGCGATGATCACCGAGGGCGGATGGAACGATCACCCGCGCTGGACGAAGGCCGTGCGCCCGGCCGAGCGGATCGCCTATACCATTCGGGCCTATGAGAAGGCCGCGCAGGAGTGGCCTTGGTGTCAGGCGGTCGTGCTATGGGCGTTTCGTTTCCCCTGGGCGACGCGCACGTACCAGGATTATTTTACCTTCGTCGCCGTGGATTTCACGCCCAAGCCCATCTACCTAGAGGTGCAGCGCTACGCTTTAGGGAGGTGAGAGGGGGCTGGTTTCGGCGGGGCGCTATTTTCGCATAGCGATCATGTTGCGGAAGCGATGGCAGCAAGCACTAGGCCTGGCCCTACTCGCGGCCCTGTTGGCGGCGGCAGGCTATACACTGTGGCAACGAGGTCGTCGCCCGGATGATCTCTGGGCGCGCGTCCAGCGGTCGGGGGTCTGGCGCGTGGGCCTAGACCCCAGTTTCCCCCCCTTTGAGAGCCTGGATGAGGCGGGGCAGATCGTCGGCTATGATGTGGACCTGGCGCGTGCCATCGCCGCCCGTTGGGGCGTGACCGTAATGTTTCACAGCATCGCCTTTGACAGCCTGTTGGAAGCGGTGCGGGCCGGGCAGGTAGATGCGGCCATCAGCGCTTTGTCGGTGGAGCCTCGCCGGGCGCGCGACGTGGCTTATTCCGCGCCTTACTTTGAGGCCGGGCTCATGCTGGTGGTGCGCGCAGATGGTAAGGAAGAGATTCGGCAAGTGGCAGACCTGGCGGGTAAGAGGCTGGCGGTGGAGTGGGGGTCGGCAGGTGACGTGGAAGGGCGGGCGCTTGGCCGTCGGTTGGCCAACCTGACCTTACTCTCCTTTGCGCGGCCGGATGAGGCACTGCAAGCCGTGGCCGAGGGGCGGGCAGATGCCGCGCTGGTAGATGGGGTCAGCGCATGGCAGTTCGCGGGCCGCGAGGCCGGCGTGCGCCTGCTGGGGGGCGCGGTCGTGTCCGATCCGTACGTCATCGTGTTGCCGATCGGGTCGCCTGGCCTCTTGCGTGCCGTCAACGAGGCGTTGGCAGAATTGCAGGCCGACGGCACGCTGGCGGCCCTGCGGCGCAAGTGGTTTGGCCCTCACGCCGATTGACGGCTACAGCATCGGCAAGGGAGGGCGCATCGGCGGCGGGTAGGTGGGGCGCGGCGTAGGAGGCGGCGCCACTGGGGGGAAGGCGGATGCGGCGGCGGGAACCTGCCAGAGGACGAAGGCGATCTCGCCAGGCTTGACCGTTACCTCTCGCGTCTCGTAGCGGTCGCCGATCTTGGTCTCCAGGATGTAGGTACCTGCCAGCAGGTCGGGGATGGTGAAGTTCTCGCCCCACGCGTCGTCGGGCGAGATGCCTGGGTCGTCTACGTAAGTGTAGAGTTCGCGCCAGATGCGATCGCGGCGCTCGGCTTTGTAGATCACGATGCGGGCCTCTGGCCAGGTGCAGCCCTTTTCATCTACCAGACGGCCCGCGATGAGGCCCTGCTGGGGGAAAGGCCGCAGCCAGAGGTCGGGGTTGCGCGCGGCGTCGTACGTGTTGCTGCCGACGCGCACTTCTAGGTGCAGGTGAGGGCCTAGGGCGATGCCGGTCATGCCGACGGTGCCGATCCGGTCTCCTGTCCGCACCTCTTGACCTACTTGCACGGCGATGGTTTGCAGATGGCCGTAGAGGACGTACACGGGCCGATCGTCCAGCCGCCGATTCAGTTCCACGATCACCAGGCGGCCGTAGAAGTTGGGGGTGAGGCCGTAGGTTGTGGTCAAGTCCTCGCCGGCCACGATGACCCGACCCGGAGCGACGCTCAAGACCGGCGTCCCTAGGGGGTTGCCGATGTCCACGCCGTGGTGGATCAGGTAGCGTCCGCCGCCCGTGCTGCCGTAGGGATACCAATATTCAATGTCGTCCTCGGCAGGGGGGGCGAAGGGGCGGGCAAGCCAGAAATGCTCCTGTGCAAGGGCCGGATCGGGGGAAGGCCAGAGGCGCCCGGGGCGTAGGGGGCGCGGCGTCGGCGTGGCCGTCGGCACGGGCCGGGGTGTGGCGCGTGCAACCGTCGTGGGGGTGGGCGTCGGCCTCTCCTGCGCGACGGCGGCGAGGGGAGACGCTGCCAGCATGATGACCAGCGCCCAGGATGCCAAAAGGATGCGAGCCATGTGGGGCAGATTATAGCACGGGTTCTTTGAGGTGCCAAGCGATGCGTTTTGACATTCTGACCCTTTTCCCCGACATGTTCGTCGGGCCTTTTGCGGAGAGCATCATCCAGCGGGCCCAAGAGGCAGGCCTGGTTTCTATCGCCTTGCACAACATTCGCGATTATGCGACGGATAAGCATCGCGTCACCGACGATTATCCCTACGGTGGGGGTGGGGGGATGGTCATGAAGCCGGAGCCGATCTTCGCCGCGGTGGAGGCGATCCTCGGCCCCGCCCCGCGCGCGACGGGCGTTCCGATCGTTCTCCTCACGCCGCAGGGGCGTCTCTTCAACCAGGAGGTGGCCCAGGAGTTGGCGCGTCGGGAGCGCATCCTCTTGATCTGCGGTCGCTACGAAGGGGTGGATGAGCGGGTGCGGGAGTTCCTGGCGACGGATGAGATTTCCATAGGCGACTATGTGCTATCGGGGGGAGAGTTGGCCGCGATGGTGATCGTGGATGCGGTCACGCGGCTTCTGCCGGGGGCCCTGGGCGATCCTACCGGCGCGCTGGACGATTCGCACGCGATGGGCCTTCTGGAGTACCCTCATTACACGCGACCGGCGGAGTTTCGGGGCTGGCGTGTGCCGGAGGTTCTCCTCTCCGGAAACCACGGCGAGATCGCGCGCTGGCGGCGGCAGGAGGCACTGCGGCGCACCCTCGCGCGGCGCCCAGACCTTCTCGCCCGCGCGCCCCTCACGGCCAAAGACCGCGAGTTCTTGAGGTCGTTGGGCTATCGCGAGCCGGAGGCCGATGGGGAGGAAGTTCTCCGGGAATGAACGCTGGCTAAGACGGGAGGTTTTATGCTGCTGCACCGTGGCAAACTCTACGAGACCCGGAGCGAGATTGAAGAGGAGATAGCCCACCAGAGGCAATTGTTGCATCAGGCGACGGGCAACCTCCGTTTCATCCAGAGCCAGATCGCCTCGCTAGGGCCGGGTTCGCCGTTGGCTTTGCCGTTGCGCAACGAGGCCGAGGAGATGGAACGCCGCCGCACCGAGGCTTTGCAGATCATCCAGGAGTTAGAGCAGCAGATGGCCGCCCTCC
>DAOTYP010000081.1:0-2468 GCA_034434975.1 Anaerolineae bacterium
AGAACCGATTTCTCGCTGCGGGCTCTGTCCCAAGCGAAATGTCCGCTGGTTAGGGCGCAAGTGACATGGCCTGAGGAGGCCAGGTCATTTGAAGGGAGGCCATTGCCGGCTAGTAAGGAGGGAGGAGGGACGAAAGCACTATGAAAGCTCGCGTGGCGCGCTCTCTGGTTTCGTCCAACCAGGATGCCACAAGGTGATGCCATCTTTGGGCTCCACGATTCCTGTGCACTCTTCTTTAAGGAGGAAGTCATGGAAGGCAAGAAGGTCCTCAGCAGACGTCGCTTTTTGAGGGTAGCTGGCGCCGGGGGCGCGATGGCTGTGCTGGCAGCTTGTGCTACCCCCACCCCGCAGGTCATTAAGGAAACCGTGGTCGTGAAGGAGACGATCCCGGTCAAGGAAACCGTGGTCGTGAAGGAGACGGTCCCGGTCAAGGAAACCGTGGTGGTCAAAGAGACGGTTGAGAAGGTGGTCACCAAGGAGGTGGAGAAGGTCGTTCAGGCCACCCCTGTCAAGAAGGCTAAGCCGGATTGGATCATCTCCGAGTGGTTTGATCCCCCTACGCCCAGCGACTATCCCTACGATGACATGAGCAAGAAGTACAAGATCAGCCTGTTGTTCTTCTCTTACTACGGCGATGCCATGCGTGGCCCAGAGAAGGACTACGTGCATGCTTGGCTGAACAAGTATTTCAATGTAGAGTTGCAGCCGGTGGCCGACAGAAACGTTTTCCAGAAGCTGCAGCTCATGGTCGCGGCGGGCGACATCCCCGACCTCGTAACCGGCTTGAACCGGGCGCAGATGGTTGAGATGATCAACCAGGGGGTCTTCGTGGGAGACCTGAAGCCCATCGCTGAGAAGTACATGCCCAACTACTTTAAGAAGTTGTTGGGTGGCAATTGGGATAGAGTGTCGGCCGCGTTTAACAAGGGCGGTCTCATCGCTCTGGCACCGCCTCCGGCGCCTAACAGTGGCGAGCTCATGTACGTGCGCAAGCCGTGGCTGGATAAGCTGGGCCTGTCCGAGCCGAAGACCATGGATGATGTCTTGAATGCCATGGTGGCCTTCCGCGAGAAGGATCCGGACGGAAACGGCAAGAAGGACACGTACGGGATCCTGTTCTGGGTGCCGGAGTGGGCTAGGGACAGGAACCCCTATGGCGATTTCGCCAACTTCTCGGGCCTCTTCGGTGCGCCTCCTGGCTACTTCATCACCGATGACGGCAAGTTATCCTGCGGTTACTGGCTCCCCGGCCGCAAGGCCTGGATAGAGTACATGAAGAAGCTGAACGATGCAGGTGTCTTGCCGGAGGACTGGCTCTCTCAAGACGCCGCGAAGTTCTGGGGTGAGCGCGTCAAGCGGAACGACTACGGCTTCTTCCCGGTGCATACTTGGAACATGTACACGGGCAAGTACCAATCGGATCCGGAGGACGCTCCCAACTTCATCCATCTCTCGTCTCTGGAAGGGCCGGCCGGCAAGAAGATGGGGTGGCAGAGCCAGCCGATGTTGACCTGGAACTTCTCTCAGCAACTGACCAAGGACGAGGGTAGGCTGAAGCGCGTTGCCCACATGATGGACGTCTTCTCCATCAACAGCAGTGAACCTGCTAGGGTGTGCTCCAACCTCTGGGGCTGGGGCATCAAGGACTTCCCCCTCAACGACAAGGTTCAGGTGAAGTTGCTGGACGAGTGGACCTATGAGCTGGATCACAAGGGGATGAATGAGTGGCACGAGACGAAAGCCAAGGAACTCGGCCTCGGCTTGAGCATGCACGAGTGGATGGGGCTCTCGTGGGGCCGCTGGTACCCGCAGATGCAGCTGGAGAACAAGGAGGCGGTGTACATCATCGGCGGGTTCAGGAGCGATCTCACCCATTCGGTGTGGGCGAAGGTGGTTGCTGATCGGCCGGCCTACAAGCAGGCCAACATCACGCCTGAGGCCAACGTGACCGCCGACCTCGACAAGCACCGGGTAGAGAACGAATTGAAGTTCATCTTGGGGCGGCGCCCCCTCGCTGAGTGGGATGCCTATGTTAAGGAGCAGCTGGACAAGGTCGGCGGCCGCAAGGTGTTGACCGAGGGGTTGAAACAGCTGCAAGAGAACCTGGAGAAGGTGACGGGTATTGATCCGGCCATCCCTGCGTAGGGATGACGGCGCCTTTCGGGACGGCCGACTCCAGGCCAGGCACGGACGGCAGCGCGGGCACGCGAGCCTGGCTCGCGTGCCCCTGCCTCTGTTTAGCGGACGTTTGTGGTACACTAGAAGAAGCGGCTGCGGACGGCGTGACGGCCAAGGAACTTGTTCCCGATGAATTTAAGACTGAGAGGACAACATGTTAGATCGTCAGGTTGCTGATTTAGCGATGGGGGAGCCGCGCGTGGCAACCTCTCCTAGCCGCGCCACGGTAACTAGGCGTCGGGTGAACGTGTTAGTCGCTTTGCGTAAATACTGGCTTCTTTACGCCCTGT
>DAOTYP010000082.1:0-7949 GCA_034434975.1 Anaerolineae bacterium
GCGCGGCGCGGGCCTCATCCATCAGGGCCGTCTGCTTCGCTTCGGCTATCCGCTGCTGCTGCTGAGGCACGATCTGCTGGAAATAGAACTGCCTGATCGTCAGCAGGGCACCTACGATGACCGTAGCGACCAGAAGACGGCGCGTCCACCGGCGCAGGCGGGCAAGCCTACGCCACAGGCTTACGCGAGGTCGTTCTTTCTCCAAAGTGGTGCGCAGTTCCGTCTCCCTGATCAGCGAGGCCAGCGTCTCATCGTCGGGGTAACGTTCCCGCAATGCCATGAAGCAGGCCTTTGCTGCGTCCCAGTCGCCGCGTTGGAGATGGATCAAGCCCTCGTCGTATTCTGGCTCGTCGGCTGCGGTGCGCTTGGCGGGCGGCTCCTTCTGCTCGGGCCAGATCGGCGGCGCGGGCGCGAGCTCAGCCGGGGCCGGCGCTGCGGATGGCCAATCCACGCCTCCCGGCGCGGACGGCCCGGCCTGGAGGTCCGCGACCGCCCAATCCGCGGAAGCCGAAGATGGATAGCCGGCCCCCCACTCCGTAGCGCGGGCGTCGTCAGAAGGCGCCGTGGAGGGAAGGGGCGATCCCTGACCGTTGCCGGCCGGTTGGCCCTCACCACCTGGGAACCACCGATCCGGAGCCGGAGCCTCACCCTCTGACGGCGAGGGCAAGGCCTCCTCGGCCATCGCGGCGTGCCCGTCGCCGCCCCCCTCCAGTGCCGAAGGAGCATCGGCAGCAGGGGGAAGCGCCCACCCATCGCCGCCCTCCTCGGCCGGCGCGGCTTCAGGCGATGGCTCCTCAGCCACGGTCGGCGCGGAGCCGAGCAGAAGGTCATCCCAAGGTTGAGGCCTAGCCGCAACGCCGCCGTCTTCCGTCGCTGGCACAGGGGATGCAGCCCGGCGCTCCGCAGGATGCGTCTGCGGCACGACCTCTACGCCGGATAATTGCCCGGGCTCCCCTTCGCGACCCGGCAAAGGCACCGGCGTCAGGCGGCTGTTCAGAAGCGTTTCCATCAAGTCTTGTGGGGTTTTTCGCCGACGCTTCATCCTTGCAATATCCTCTCTACCAGCTGCTCGTAATCTAACGCGCCGCGAGAGCCCGGAGCGTACTCAAAGATGGTCTGTCCGAAGCCCGGAGCCTCCGAAAGCCTTACCGAATAGCGAATGGGCGGCAGCACCAAGCCGTTGAAGTGGTGTTGCAACTGTTCCAGTATCTCGGTAGATTTAGCCACCCGCAGGTCAAGGAAAGTTGGTAAGATGTACCTCAGATGCACATTCGGGTTGTAGCGTTGGACGACCCGGACGCTGGCGATGAAGTCGGCGACGCCATGCAGGGCGAGGACCTCCAGACTCACCGGCACCAGGATCTCGGTCGCGTAGAAGAGCGCGTTGATGTTCAACACGTCCCAAGAGGGCGCCGTGTCCAAGAGCACGAACTTGAACTGGCTGTCCAGAGGGGCCAAGGCCTCGTAGAGGGCCATCTCCGAACCGAGGTCGCGCCGCGCGATGAGGCGCTTGGTGCCTGCCAGTTCGCGCCCCCCGGCCAACACGAAGAGGTTGGGCCGCGCCTCTATCATGGCCTTTTGCGGGGGGATCTCCTCCTCCACGACGGTTGCCAGTGTCAGTTGGGGTTCTATGCCGAGGCTGCGGGCGACGTGTCCTTGGGTATCTAGATCAATCAGCAAGGTCGGATAGCCCCGAAGCGCGAGCCCTGCCCCCAGGTTGACCACCGTAGTGGTCTTGGCTACCCCCCCCTTGGAGTTGGCGACGACGATCTTACGCATTCTTGTCACACCCCCCTTGCACAAAAGGGCCGCGCTGCTTTCGCATCCTTTCAACGACCGGCGAACGCGGCCACGAAACGGGGCACGGCAGGCCCCAAGATGACCGCGAAAATGGCGGGGAAGATGAAAAGCACCATCGGGAACAACATCTTGATAGGGGCCTTGCGCGCTTGTTCTTCTGCCCATTGACGGCGGCGCAGGCGCATCTGCTCCGACTGGGCATGGAGCGCCGCGTTGATGCCGACGCCGAGGCGATCGGATTGAATCAACACGGCGACGAAACTCGCCACCTCCGGCACCTCCGTCCGCTCTACGAGACGGCGTAGGGCGTCGTGCCGGCTGATGCCCATGCGCATCTCGCCGACCACCCGCTCAAACTCCAGGCTGAGGGCGTTGTTCCACTTCTCGCCCACCTTTAGGAGGGCCGCATCAAACCCCAAACCTGCGTCTACGGCGATGGTGATCATGTCCAAGGCATCCGGCAAAGCCCTGGCGATCTCCTTTTGTCGGGCCCTGATGCGCCGCTTGAGCCAGTAGTTAGGCAGGTAAAGACCCAAGATGGCGCCGGCGACGCCGAACAAGAGGGCCGAGCCGGCGGGCCGGCGCAGCGCCATCACAAAAGTTAGCAAGCCGCCCATGACGCCCGCGCTGAGGATCTTGATCCCCAGGAAATCAATCATGGCCAGGTTGCCCGGATTCCCCGCCAGCATCAGTTCGCGGCGAAGACGCTGCGCATTGCCGACAGGGGCCAGCCGGCCAAAGACCCGCACCAGCGACTGGGCGATCGGCTTGAGGAGACGCTCGGCGAAGGTCCGCTCCAACTCTATTTGTTCCAGGGGCACCGCCTGCTCCACATATTGCTGAATGCGCTCCTCCACCGCGCTGGGTTCCCGATGGAGGTACCAGGCGACCATGAAGCAAGCAAGGCTCAGCGAGACGATGACGCTAACCACAGCCGGATCCAAAGCCATAGGATCACCCCTCAATAGTCAAACTGCACGACCTTGCGAGTCATGATGAAGCCGAAGAGCATCATGATCCCCGCCGTGATCGGGATGAGCAAGGGCCAACCGGGCTGGAACATCCCCATCATGTAGTCGGGGTTGATCAGCATGATGGCCACGCCAATGAAGATCGGCAACCCGAGCAACAGGTAACTGGTCAAGCGTTGCGACGAGGTCATGACCGAGATCTCGCCTTTGAGGCGCACCCGTTCCCGCAGCGTATCGCTGATGGTCTCCAGGATCTCGGCCAGGTTCCCGCCGACCTCATGTTGGATGTTGATCGCCGTGACCATCAATTCCAGGTCGTCGCTGTCCACCCGACGCACAAGATGGGCAAGGGCATCCTTCATGGAGAACCCCAAGCCCACCTCCCGCACCACGCGCCCGAACTCTTCCGATGAGGGCGGGGGCATCTCTTGCACGACCAGCCCCAGCGCATGGATCAAGCCGTAGCCCGCTCGCAGCGAGGAGACCAGCAGGCTCAGCACATCGGGCAGTTGGGCCTGGAACTGCTTGAGCCGCTGGGCCTGACGCTGCTTCACGTAAAAACCCGGTAGGAAGTAAGCGATCACCGCCAACATCAGCGCGCCGACAAACTGGCGCGTGAGGAGGGCGCCCAACAGGAAGCCGATCGCTACCGTCCCCACGTTGAGCAGAACGTACTCGGATACGGTCATAGGCAGGTTCGCTCGCGCGAGGTCTACAGCGATGCGGCCGGCAAAGCCCATGCGACCGATGCGGGTATTGAGCTGCGTCGCCAAAGGCGATGGCCCCTTACCCCCGGCCGCTCCTGGCGTCTGGATGGTGGGGCGCACGCTCAGCATCCACCGCTCCTCCAGCTCGGGATCCGGCCCCGCTAAGTAGTACACCGCGACGAAGATCGCCAGCATGGCTCCTGCCATCGCCATCGCCGCGACAGTCACCTGGAACATCCCTTGCCCTCCTTAGTGGGTCTAACTCGTCTGCGCCGAAACCACAGGACGGGGGCGCAGCAAACCCTTCAATCCGCGGCCGGCCTTGCCATCGGCGGCGCCCTGTGTGCGTAGGGCGCCCATCTCCTTCGCCAGCGCGGCGATGCTGCGCGCGATCGGATGCCGCTCCTGGCTCAACACGAGCGGGATGCCCCGGTTGACGGCATAGACCGCCGCGGCCCGGTCGGCCGGCACGGAGATGAGGTTGGGGATCCGCAGGCGCTCGGCGATGTCTTTGGCTGGGAAGGCGCCTTCTGCGGTGGCGCGATTCACCACCAGCCGCAGCCGATTCGTCGGAAACCCCATCATCTGCGCCTGCTCATAAAGGACCGCCGCGCGGCGCAAAGCCGGCATTTCAGGGGTGGTGAGAACGTACGCGCTGTCGGTCATCTGCAACAAGGCTCCCCAGTCGCGTCCCCACAGACGGCCTGCCTCTACAACGACGAAGTCGTAGATGTTTTGCAATTGCCGCACGACGCTGAAGACGGCTTCAGGCTCGACGGCGAACGGCACGGAGGGCAAACGGTACGGCAGAACCCTCACCCCTGACTGATGGGCCGCCAAGACGCCAGCCAACAACTCCGCATCCAGGCCGCCGATCTGCGGCACCAGGTCCAACAGCGTGTAGGTTGGGCGCAAGTTCAGCAAAACCGCCATGTCGCCGCCCGGCGGCCCCTCCACCAAGGCGACGGACAGCCCCGTTTGCCTTCGGAGGGCAATGGCGAGGTTGACCGCCAGGAAGGTGGCACCGACGCCCCCTTTGAGCGAAGTGAGCGTGATCACCTGCCCAGGCTCATGCGCGCGGCCGTCGCCAGAGAGCGCGCGTGCCAAGACGCTTCGGCGACTATGCTCCACCGCAAAGGCCTGTTGCAACGTCTGCACCAAATCCGCCTCAGTGAAAGGACGCATCACGAAGGCGCGCGCGCCGGCCAACACAGCCTGCTGCGCGTAGGCCAACGAGTCAGGCGAGGCGATCACGACGACCACCAGGTGCGGCAGGTGAGCACAGATCTGCCGCACGACCGGCAAAGGCCCCCCTTTAGACAGCGCCTCATCCACCAGGACGACATCCGGTGTGAAGAAATCCACCTGGCGCAGGGCTTCGTCTAAATCTGAAGCAGTGCCCACAACCTCCATGTCGCGCCTGGCAGAGATGGCCGGCGCCAGGCGACGGGCTGCCTCAACGTCGGCCACGAGCAGCACACGCAAGGGTCCGCCGTCAACCGCTTGTCTATGAGACGACGAGGGAGTCATCACTCTTTCTTCCCCGTAGGCGACTGATTGCCGTCTGGCACCACAAACTGGTACCGATCGGCCATGTAGTCAATGGTAACCGACTCTACACCGCGAACCTGCTCATCGGTGGCCGCGCGCAAGGCCACGTCCATGACGGCGTTCGCGTCTATCAGATACTTGAGGACCAGGGCATCTTGCGGATCCACCGCGACGAGCAAAACCGGCTCCACATCCCCGGTTCCCACCTCACCGGACGTTTTGCCCAGACTGCTCTTGCCAACTGCCTCCGCCAGGGCACTAGGAAGGACGATGGCCGTGATCTCCAGGTTCTGGATAGCCGATAGGGTGACCAGCGTCTTAGGATCGCCGCTCCCCCCCGCCGTATCCAGCGAGAAGAGAAGATCCACCTTGTCGCCGGCCTTTAAAGCCCCTGAGCGGGTGAGCCTGTCGCTGCCCGGCAGGGCAATGGCGACCTTACCTTCCGGCATGGTGAAGGCGATGTTTTGGCTTTTGTTGGTGGGGTCGGCCAAGCGGCGGCTGAGCAAGATCTCGCCCGCGCTGACGGCATCCAGGGTCAATTTGCCGCGAGCCTCGTCCAAGGTCGTCACCGCGCCAACCGGCACGACCTCAATCGGGACCTGCCGCAAGGCCAGCGCGGTATCGGTGAGCACCGTGCGCGGCGCCATATCCACCAAGGCGACGACGACGGTAGCCGTCTGTACCTGCTGCTCTGAGGAACGCACGGCCGATACCTGAGTCAGAATGCGGAAAGTCGCCAGGCCCGCGATGATGGCCAGGCCCAACCCCACTGCCAGCCAGATGACTCCCTTGCGTTTCATCCTTATGCTCCCTTGAAAATGATCCGATTGCCGCTCACCAAATCAGCGGAAATAAGCGCCAGCGCACCTTCGCGGCATAGGCCGCATAGCCGGCCAACAGCCTCTCCTCCCAGCGGATGCGCATGATCTGCAACGCCGTCCCGGCGAGCAAACCGGCCAGGTTCGCCCCGCTGGGGTTGGCGATGAGGTAACCGATATAAAAGCAGATCTCGCTGGCGTACAGCGGGTGGCGCACCCAGCGGTAAAGCCCTCGCGTCACCAGCCCGCGATCGCTGGGCGCGATGGCGAAACTCCGGCCTAGGGACAGGAGCGCTAGAACGAGACCTAAAAGCGCCACGCACTGTACGACGCCCCCTAACCCCTTCAAGCCGCCCGCCGCCGGTCGCAGGACGGCGATGGGCAGAAAAACGCTGACGAGCGCCAGCGCGGTCTCCCACCATGGGCCGTTCGCGCGCGCAGGCGCTCGCCGCAAGAAGGCCACAGCGACCAAGGTGTAGAAGACCAAAAGCCCTACATCCACCACCTGCCGTTGGCGGAGCGAACGGGCCAAATAGCCGCCGGCATAAAGGCTCCAGAAAAGGCTGACCCCTAAGTCAAGCCAGAACTCACGCCCCCGCTTCCTCGCCTGCACGCTTCGCCCCCCTTTGGCTCGTTTCAGTTGGTCAGACGGACCGTGCTGACCCCGTGGGTGCCGCCGCCCGGCCCGCTCTCCACCCAACGCACGAAATAGCCGGTAACGGACTTGTCGGAGCCGTGGAAGTTGTATCCTGTTAACACGAACTCCGCGAAGCCGCTGATGCGATACCTCGTGTTGTTTCCCGTGCCGCTGACCTGGTCATACAGGGGAACGGTGATGTGCTTACCGATCCAATAATCCAGCGCATCTCGCACGGCCCTGCTGCCGCTCACGCCCGTTTGCGTGTTAATCCACTCGCCGATCTGGCGCCAGCCGCTCAAGGACGGATTGAGGATGGCCTGTGCCAGTTCGTTGTTGCCTCCCGCCGGTGGTGTCCAGTCTATCCATCCGAAGGCACCCGGCGACTCGTGATCATCGTCCCAGAGGGTGTATGTCTCTCCATAGACAAACGGGAAATCGCGCACCGCGATCGGTAGCAAGTTGCCAGTAGCAGAAAGGTAATCTAGGCTCGCCTCCGCCGTCGCCGACGCCGTCATGGCGGACAAGCCTACAATGCCGGCGAAGAAAGTGTTGAACGTCGTCTGCGCCGTCACACGGACGCCTCTACCGCCACCGATGTACTGCCAGGAGTACTCCGCCGCCCCATTGTTTGTCGCATACTGGCGAACGGCCGTTTCCACCTGACCGGCTCCCTGACCCAAGGCCACGACACGCGCCCCAGCCAGGGCGGCAGCATCGGCTGCCGTTTGCATCCGGCGTCGCTGGGCGTAGGCATAGCCTCCGTCCACGCCTAAGGCTAGCATCGACACCAAAACGACCAGGGCCAGGGCGTATAACACAAGGCTTTGGCCTCGTTCTTGTTGGTGCACATGGATCCTCTTCCTTCCCATGTACATCCTCCCTAACTCGGCAAAAACGTTGACTTCAGATACGCATCCTGGCTGTGTACGACAGGCGCAGATACCCTGTGCTGCCGAAAGCCGCATCTATCAAGGGGCTCACAGCATAGAAATCGTACAAGACTTGCACCTCCACGTGATTGCTGTCGGGCCAAGCCACGTTGATCGTCGTCCGATTCGGCTCCAAACCTCGCGCCCTGGCCCGGGTGGCCGCGATCACGCCTGCCGTGTCGCCAGGGTGAACGATGCCATACCGTGCGCCCTCGCCAGCGGCCGCCGAGATGGCCGCGTAAGCATAGACGCCACGCCCCATATCCAGGATGAGCATCAGCGTCAATAAAAAGATCGTCAGGGTCAGAGCGAACTCCACCAGCGATTGGCCTCGCTCCGACTCGCGCAAGCACGACCTCGGTCCGACGCTCATATCACTACCATCTCCGCGCTGCTGGTGAGCGTGATGAAGCCGGAACGCCAGAATGCCAACAGCAGCCGAAATCTATAGGAGACGGTTACACGGACGGGATTGCCCGCGCTGGCCGTCGTAGCCGTTACCGTCGCGTCCGCCGGATTCAGGCCGGCCCTCT
>DAOTYP010000083.1:0-15390 GCA_034434975.1 Anaerolineae bacterium
ACGGATCGTGAAGAGTCTCACAGGCAACGTCATGGTCGATTTGGAGGTTGTAGGGGCCTTGGCCCGGCGGAAGCCCAGACCAACGCATAGCATATGCCATGTCGCGCCGCGATCCATGAACGCGCGCTCATGCACACCATGATGCCGGCAGGGGACGGCAGACGTGCGCGGCGCCCCCGCGATGCAACTTGTTCAGCCTGGGGATGGCGCTTTCGTTGCCTGCCGCCACTACTACGATATCGTACCCCCAACAGTCACTACGGCCCGGCCCCTGGGCTTTGAGAAACAACAAGGCGATGCTAAGTTGAGCATCGCCTTGGTCTGGTCGAAGAATAAACGGCGTTCAATCGCTGCCGCGATGTTGACGTAGCGTGCGAGAGATGATCTCATCCAACTCTGCCTGACGCTCATCCTCCTCTCGCTCGCGTTGCTTATAGCGCTCACGCCGTTCGCGTCGCTTGTCATACTGGGCCTTCTGAAAGGCGAGCTCAATGATGCTAACGTCTTCGTCGTCTTCCAGGTCTTGGTCCGGCGCTGCCGGTTCGGGATCGGTCTGTTGGGGCTCCATCTCCGGCCGCAGGCCTTTCATGCTCAGGTCAATGCGCCCTCTACGCTTGTCCAAACGGATGATGCGCACCTGCACCGTATCCCCGACCTGTACGACATCCTCCGGCTTAGCGACGTAGCCGTTGCTCATCTCTTTCACATGCAGCATCCCGTCGCGCTCTACGCCGATATCTACGAAGGCTCCATAGGGGGCCAGGCGCGTGACCTTGCCCGTAAGGACCTCACCCTCGTTCAGGTCGCGAAGGGTGCGTGTGCCGGGAGGAATCATGGTGAGGCTAATGCGGTTTTGGGCGCGATCCAGCGCTTTGATCCAAACCTTAACGGTGTCTCCTTCTTTGAGCACGTCGCTGATCTTGCTGACCCGCTTAGGGGAGACCTCGGAGATGTGCACTAGCCCGTCGCGCCCGACGCCGATGTCTATGAACGCGCCGAAGTCGGCCAAGCGCTTGACGCGCCCTTCCAGTTCCATGCCGACGGCAAGGACCTTGACGATCTTCTTGGGTGGGATGACCTGCACAGGTGGATAATTCCCCTTGGCCTTGGTCGGGCGGCGTCTACGGCGGGTAGAAGGGGTCGGCACCTGTTCGGTGGGGGTGGGCCGTTCTTGAGCGCTCTCCGAAGTCTGTGCAGCGGCAGCAGGCGTTGTCTCAGCCGTGGCGGAAGCCTCTGGATCGGTGGGGGTCGGCTCGGCCGCCACGGCCACCTCAGGCATGTCTTGTTCGGTCACTGCCAATCACTCCTGAAACGCAATGGACGCCAGGATCCTTGTCTATCTAGCATCTCATTATATCCAACATCGGCGCCCTGTCAAAAACCGTGCTCTCAGTAGGTCTCGTGCCACCCTTCCCGTACCTGAAGGCGCGCCAACGCGGCCTGGGCACGGACGGACCACGGCGTCGCATGTTGTTCCGCGATGCTGACCAATTCCTTGAACCGGGCTACCGAGACGCTGCGCAAAAAAGCCTCCCGTTCGGCTCCTTGCAGTTTCATAGCCTCTTTCCAGATGGCGCGGCCGGCCAGGAAGCCCGATGCCCCGCCACGCATGGCGATGTCGGCTTGGACGCGGAAGAGGTCCCAATCTACACCCGCGCTCAGGAGCACCCAGGGGCCACCGATGGCTTCGGTCAGGCGACGGCAGTTCTCTAGCAGTTGGTCCGGCGAATCGGCCCCTTCGCCCGGAAACTCGGCTTTGTAGACATCTACGCCGAGTGGCGCCAGACGCTTGGCCGATTCTATCACCAGCGTCGCCTTGTCCTCGCCGTCGCGTATTGGATAGGTTACGCATTCCATCAGGAATAAGATGTCATGCTTCAGACACTCGTCCCGTACCTGCTCTAAGAGCGCTTCCTGTTGCGGCGCAGTAGGGGCCGCCGGATTGTAGTACAAGAGGAGCTTGACGGCCTGGGCTCCCATGCGGCGGATCTTCTCCACGGACCAGCCGGGGATGAGGCCGCTGCGTCGCGCCTTGGGATCGCCCTCGTAGCCGGTGGCCTCAATGCTGACCAGAAGGCCCGCTTTCCCGGGGAGGTCTCCCCCCACAATGCACTGGGCTGCGGCGAAGATGGGGTCCAACAGGACGGCGCTGGCGTAGGGCCCGAGCGCGGCGGTTACCTGACGCTTGAAGGTAACCATCTCTTCATAGGTGGCGGTTGCTCCTCCGACACCGAGTTGTTTTTGAAGCGAGCCGCGCTGGTCCACCGCCAGCATGGTGAAGATGCCCTGAGGATTTGAGATCTGCTGTAAACCGCGTAGTCTGCCTATAGTTAGTTCCATCATACTCGCAATTATATCACGACGGTCGCATGGCCGCAAGATTGGCTGCTGGGGGAGGATGTGATAGAATGGCGGCGCGGAGGCGCCTATGCTAGAGGAATTGCGCTACGAGGTGTGGCGATTGCATCTGGAACTCCCTAAAAACCATCTGGTGACCTGGACGAGCGGTAACGTCAGCGCGCGTGACCTTCAGACCGGCCTCGTGGTCATCAAGCCGAGCGGCGTCCGCTATGACGACTAGCGCCCTGAGCAAATGGACATCATGGATGTAGAGGGGCGGGTGGTCGAGGGAACCCGGAAGCCCTCCCGCGACGCCGCGACCCATCTTTACATCTATCGCCATCGGCCCGATGTGCGGGGGATCGTCCATACCCACTCGCCCTATGCTACCGCGTTTGCCGCCGTCGGCAAGCCCATCCCCGTCTACCTCACGGCCATCGCCGATGAGTTCGGTGGGCCGATCCCGGTAGGGGGGCTAGCCATGATCGGCGGTGAGGAGATCGGGCGGGAGGTGGTGCGTAGCATCGGGGGCTCTTGCGCGATCCTGATGAAGAACCATGGGGTTTTCACCATCGGGGCCAGCGCGGAAGCGGCGGTCAAAGCCGCGGTCATGGTGGAGGATGTCGCCCGCACCGTTTACCTGGCCTTGACGTTGGGTCAGCCGGAGGAGATCCCTGCCGACCTGGTGGCGCGCCTTCATCGCCGATATACCCAAGAGTATGGCCAGCAAACCCCTTGACGACTTTCCGGCGCGCGGGCTAGCTAGCCAAGCGTAGATGCAACAAAAGGCTGGAGGGCCGGTCATCCTGCCCTCCAGCCGCTTCTTCTGCGAGCCTGAGGCGATTTTCAGGGCTTAGCCGGCCCGCGCTTCCACCCTGAGACGTTTCAAAGTCTTCATGACGTTGTTTTCGCCGCGGCCGAAGTAATCATGCAGCCGTTTGTACTCAGCGTACAAGAGGTCATAGGTGCGTTGGTGGGCTGGGATGGGGCGGTACACTTCGTCCTTCAGTCGCGCCATCTTTTTGGCCGCCTCAAAGATAGTGTCGTAGCCGCCCGCGGCCTTGCCAGCGGCCACCGCGCCGAACATGGCAGATCCCAGAGCGCCGGCCTGCTTGGAGGCCGCGACCTTCATTTCCCGGCCGGTCACGTCGGCGTAGATCTGCATGAGGAGCTTGTTGCGCTCCGGTAACCCTCCCGTGGCAACGAGCTCATGAATGGCGACGTCGCTCGCCTCAAAGGTTTCAATGATGATGCGCGTGCCAAAAGCGGTGGCCTCAATCAGCGCGCGATAGATCTCTGGCGCCTTGGTGGCCAGCGTCGCGCCGATCAAGAGGCCCGTGAGATCCACATCCACCAACACCGAGCGGTTGCCGTTCCACCAGTCCAAGGCGAGCAGGCCCGATTCTCCAGGCTTCAACTGCGCCGCCTTTTCCTCCAAGAGCTTGTGCAGATCCACCCCGCGGCGTTTCGCCTCTTCGTGGTATTCAGGGGGGACGGCGTTCTCTACGAACCAGGCGAAGATGTCTCCCACACCCGATTGGCCCGCCTCAAAGCCGAAGTAACCGGGGATGATGCCATCCTCTACCACGCCGCACATGCCGGGGACCTCCTTCATCTCGGTACCCAAGACCATGTGGCAGATGGAAGTGCCCATGATCATCACCATGCGGCCTGGCTCCGTGACCGTCGCCGCGGGGACGCTCACGTGTGCGTCCACGTTGGCGATGGCCACCGCGGTTCCCGGCTTCAGTCCGGTCCATGCTGCCGCCTGTGGCGTAAGCCCGCCTGCCCGCTGGCCGATAGGGTAGATAGTGCGGCTCATCTTCTCGTCTACGATTCGCTCCATGCGCGGGTCCAAGGCGCGGAAGTAGTCGTTGGCCGGGAAGCCGTCGCGTTTGGACCAGATGGCCTTGTAGCCCGCGGTGCAGGAGTTGCGCTTCTCCTCGCCCGTCAACTGCCACACTATCCAATCGGCGGCCTCAATCAGGCGGTCGGCGGCGGCGTACACCTCCGGCGCCTCGTCTAGGATCTGCAACGCTTTAGAGAAGAACCACTCGGAAGAGATCTTGCCGCCGTAGCGATTGAGCCACGGCTCCTTCCGTTCGCGCGCTACCTGGTTGATGCGGTCTGCCTCCGGTTGCGCGGCGTGATGCTTCCATAACTTGACCCAGGCGTGGGGATGATCGCGCCACTCCTTCAGGAAACAGAGGGGCGTGCCGTCCTTCTTGGTCGGCATCATCGTGCAGGCCGTGAAATCTATGCCGAGGCCGATCACGTCTTCCGGCGCGACGCCTGACTCCCGTAAGACGGCAGGGATCGTTTGCTTCAGGGTCTCTATGTAGTCGGCCGGGTCTTGCAACGCCCAATCGGGATCCAACCGCACGCCCGATTCCGGAAGCCGCTCATCAATCACGCCGTTGCGGTAAGGGTAAACCGCCGTAGCAACCTCTTCGCCCGTCTCCACGTCCACCAGCAGCGCACGCCCCGACTCTGTGCCGAAGTCCACACCGATGGCGTACTTCTTCCCACTCATGCTGAGCCCCTCCGGTCATGGTTGTACACTTCCCAGCCAAGGTACTTGCTCATCGCTTCCTCCACGGCGGAGGCCGTCCGGGAGAGGTTGATGGCGACGTGGTGTTCAAACCCGTGCTCGCAGATGTAGCGCAGGAGCCCTTGCAGATTCGGCACGCGCACGACCCCGTAGCCGCCGAAGGTGAGAAGGGGATCTTCCGTCAGGGTGCCCTCGCCTACGTAGGCGGTGATGGCGCCGCGCCAATCGTCGGTAGAGACACGGCAATAGGTGAACGGTTCAGCCTTCACCCGACCTGACACGATGCCGTAAGCGTTCTCCTTGCCAACCGTGCCGGCGATGATCTCCTGGTAGTCCATCACGGGGATGTCGGTGAAGACCTGCTTGGGAAGGTTGGAGCAGTGGAAGATCACCGCTTGGTCGGGATCATCGCCGTAGTTGTTGTTCCAGTCCACCAGGGCGCTCGGCTTGCCGGAAGCCAACGCCAGGGCGTACATGCCGATCACGCCCGCCACGTCGGTCTCGCAGGCGCTGGGCAAAAGGCTATTGCTCATCATGCTCATCAGGGTGCAAGGCGTGATGCCGTAGTACTCCTCCATCGCGGTCCAGCACTGGATCGCCGTCGCCTGGAGGTTGCGCTCCGTCATCCAACGTTGCACTACAAGGCCGAATTTCGCCATTCTGTTGAGTGCATCGGAGGGGACGCGCGCGGCGTTGGCGTAAGCCTCTATCTCGGCCCGTTTCTCGCGCACGGCAGGGTCGTCGTCCCGCAGACGGCCGATGCGGCCGAAGACCTCCGAGAGGTCCAAGGTTTCAACGGTGATCCCGGCCCGCTCCAGGATCTTCTCGCTGAAGCGCACGGTGTTGAAGGCGGCAGGACGTGCGCCGATGGCACCGATGCGCGCGTGGCGCAGGCCGTCTACCACCTGGCAAACGCTCACGAACCAGCGCAGGTCTTGCCGGAAGCTTTCGGAATCGGGATCTACCGTGTGCAGGCGCGTTAGGCTGAAGGGGATGCCGTATTGGGTCAGGTTGTTGCAGACCGACATCTTGCCGCAGAAGGAATCACGGCGGTCGGCTACGGTCATGCGGCCGACCGTGTCGGGGAAAGCGTGAACCAAGACGGGGACGTTCAGCCCGGCGAAGCGGAGCGTGTTGGCCACGCCGCGCTCGTCGCCAAAGTTGGGGAGGGTGACCAGGACGCCGATGATCTCGTCGCGATGTTGCTTGAAAAGCGCCGCACACTTCTCGGCATCGCTCAGGCTTTCCACGCTGCCGTATTTTGTGTCCTCCGGGGTCAGCGCGATCGCTTGAATGCCCTCTTCGGCCAAGATCCTTAGGATCTCTTTACGTCCGCTGTCACACAGATGCGCAGGGAAGAAGGCTCGGTTGCCGACGATGACCCCCAGGGTTGGTTTTTTCATGAGCGTCCTCCTCAAACCGCAAGAATGGCGTAAGTCCTAGGAACAAGTCGCCGCCGCCCGTCATATGTTATCACCCTATGTCCTGTTTCGCAAGTCTCAGAATGAAACGGATAGCCGTGTTGGGCGTGGAAAAGTTATGAACGTCCAGTAAATTATGGTAAAATGCAAGCGGTTCACGTAGCCGTCCGTGCTTGATCTCGGCGAGGCAAGGTGACAGGTGCCATGAAGCGGTATTATGTGTGGACGATCGGTTGTCAGATGAATGAGGCAGATTCGGCGCAGTTGGCTGCGTCGCTGGAGGCATTGGGTTATCGCCCGGCCGCCCGCGCGGAGGATGCCGACGTGATCGTGCTGAACACTTGCGTGGTGCGACAGAGCGCGGAAGACAAGGCCGTAGGGCGGCTCTGGTCTCTAGCTCCGCTCAAGGAACGCCGACCGGATACGGTGATCGGTCTAATGGGGTGTCTGGTAGGGGTTAGGCCCTCCCCTCAATTGCGGGTTCGCTTCCCGATGGTGGACGTATTTCTGCCCCCTTCGGAGCCTGAGCCGCTGGTGGAATTTTTGCGTCAACGTGATGCTCAGGAGAGCGCGTCGGCGGCCGCCTTGGAGGCGGAGACCCTGCAGGTACGCTATGCACTGCAAGACAGCCTAGGCCCGGCTGGTGCGGCGCTGCCGGCCAGGCGTGTACAAGGCGTGACGGCGTACGTTCCCGTCATCTTCGGCTGCAATCACGTCTGTACCTTCTGCATCATCCCGTACCGCCGTGGGCGGGAACGCAGCCGCCCGCTGGCGGAGGTCGTGGCCGAGGTGCAAGGGCTGGTGGCCCAGGGCGTCAAAGAGGTGACCCTGCTGGGTCAGATCGTGGACCGCTACGGCTATGACGGAGACGGCCCGGCAGGGCGCAACCTGGAACGCCGTCAACCGAGCACCGACCTGGCCGACCTCCTTTCTTCCCTCAACGAGATCACAGGGCTCGCGCGCATTCGTTTCCTAACTTCGCACCCCAACTACATGAGCGAGCGCATCTTGGATGCCGTCAGGGATTTGCCGAAGGTCTGCGAGCATATAGAGGTGCCTGTGCAGGCGGGTCATGACGACGTGTTAGCCCGCATGCGTCGCGGTTACACGGTGGAAGATTACCGTCGCCTAGTCGCTCGCATCCGCGAGAAGGTTCCTCAAGCCAGCATTGCGACCGACGTGATCGTGGGGTTCCCCGGCGAGACGGAAGCGCAGTTCCGGGCTACTTACGACCTCTTGGCCGAACTCAGGTTGGATGTCGTGCACGTCGCCATGTATTCCCCGCGCCCGAGCACCGTCTCCGCCCGTTACATGGAGGACGACGTGCCGGCTGAGGAGAAAAGGCGCAGGCTTCATGCGATCAACGAGTTGCAAGCGCGCATCGTCGGCGAGATCAACCGGGGGTTTCTTGGCCAAAAGGTGGAGGTGTTGGTAGAGGGCAAAGATCGGCATCGCTGGTGGGGCCGCACCCGCACCAATAAATTGGTCTTCTTTGAGGCTCCGGGCGACTGGCTGGGCAAGTTGGTGGATGTGCGCATCACTTGGGCCGGCCCATGGTCCATGATCGGGGAGACAGAGGGGGATGCGCTAGGGGAGGCCGATCGCTGGGCCTCTGTACCGCAGGCGTAAGCACGGCAGCGGTCGCCTTTGAACGGCCGCTGCAAACCGACAGGGCTTGTGGGGGCCTGGGCTTCTTACCGTGGGACGGCCTGGCGGCTTGCCAACGCTTCCACGAAGCGGCGGGTAATGGCCGCGGGCGCGGTGATGGCCGTGCCGACGACCAGGGCGTAGGCCCCGGCTTCCAGCACGGCGAGGGCCTGCTCCGGTGTCGTGATGCGTCCTTCGGCGATGATGGGCACGGAGACGTTGGCGGCCAATTCCCGAATCAACTCTAGGTCCGGCTGATGGGGTTGCGGAGGGCGGCTATAGGGGGTGTAGCCGGCCAGGGTAGTTGCGATGAGGTCGGCCCCGGCCTCGGCAGCCCGATAACCCTCTTCCGCGGTAGAGATGTCGGCCATGACCAGCACCTGCAACCTTTCGTGTATCTGCGCGATCAGTTCGGGCAACGTGAGGTTGCCCGGGCGTGGGCGGTAGGTTCCGTCCAAAGCCACGATGTCCGCCCCGGCGGCCACCACCTCGCGGGCGCTCTCAAAGGTGGGCGTGATGTAAACCTCGTAGCCGGGTATGTCCTGCTTGTAGATGCCGAGGATGGGAAGCGAGGTCACTCGACGCACGGCCGCCACGTTTTGAGGCCCGTTGATGCGCAACCCTACCGCGCCGCCTCGTTCCGCCTCGCGTGCCAGCGCGGCGATGAAGATGGGTTCATGCAACGCGCTCTCTGGCCCGGCCTGGCAGGAGACGATGAGGCCGCCCCGAAGCCGCGAGATCACCGAAAGGGAGGTGGGCGAGGTCATGAGGTGCCTCCTGATAGGTGTGGCATGGTGGCTGTGATCTGTTCAAAGACCGAAGGAGCGAGGGCGATGCCGAGGGCTTGTAGCGCAAGGAGAAGCGAGCCAACCACGGGCGGGAACCGAGGAGGAACGACGCGTGCTAGGGGCGCTTCGGCTTGCAAAGCGGCGCGGAAAGGCTCCTGGATCACCGGCCCCGCCTGGGCGATGCCCCCTACCATCGCCACTTGGGCCGGTTCTGACAGCATGTCCAGTTGCCTTAGGACGGCCGCGCTGGCCGCTGCCAGTTCTTGCGCGGCGGCCAGCATGATCTCCTGGGCGACGACGTCCCCTGCCGCCGCGGCCTCGGCGACGACGGTCGCGAGGCGGGCCGTCTCGGGGCGGGGAGGGGTGTCGTAGTACATCTTCGCGTGCAAGGCGGTCAGGGTGGGCACCTTCAGGGCCCGCAGGATGCCCTCGGTGAGCCGGGTCGGTCGTCCTCGCCCATCGGCGGCTTTCGTGATGGCCGACAGGGCGCGCAACGCTATCCAATAGCCGCTCCCCTCGTCGCCGAGGAGGTAGCCCCATCCTCCCGTTCTCGCCTCTCGTCCTTCGGCGTTCACGCCATAGGCACAAGAGCCCGTGCCGGCGATGACGATGACGCCGGGCTGGCCGCCGAAGGCGCCCATGTGGGCGTTGACCGTGTCGTGCACCAGCAGCAGTTTCTCCGCAGGTGCGGTCTCCTCCAGGATGGGGCGCATCGCCTCCTGTGCGCCGCTGATGCCGTAGCAGGCGCAGGCGAGCGGGCGCGGCGTTACGCCGGCGTTTAAAAAACATTGCTGCACCACCTGGGCCGCTGCGGCGCGCAAGCGCTCTGCCCCCCCTGCTTCGCGGAAGTGATCGCTGGCTCCCGCTTGTCCGACCCCCAGGATGCGTCCGGAGGTGTCGGCCAGCAGGCCTACTGTCTTCGTTTGCCCTCCATCTACAGCCAGTATCGGCGGTTCATCGGCGAATTTTGCGGAAGCCCCCATAACCTCTTGCCTGGTTCTCTGGTGTATGCCCCAGGAGTATAGCATAGCCGCAGCGGGCTGCCAAATGCCTTGTCGCCGCGCTTTTCGCAGGGTATAATGCTTCTGATAGGTATGAATTCTTTTCTCCACTTAGTGGGTTTGGCTTCTTTTGCCATTTGGAACGGTCGTAGGGACGCCTTGACTGACTGGCCTTCCGCCCGTGGGCTGGCGCGGATGCGGCTCCGTTCGCCGTTGATCCTTGTTCTTCTGGCGGTGGCAGCCTTCCTGCAGTTGACGAACCCTTCTCGGGTGTGGAGCCTTCTCCTTTGGGGCCTCGGCTTAACCCTTTTGGTCGCATACGTTTGGGCTCGGCAGATGCGCGACTGGGTTGGTGCCCGGCGGGAGTTGCGACGTTCGTGGCTGGTCGTGGGAGACCTGCTGGAGGAGCGGTTCTCGCTCATCAACGCCTCTTTCCTTCCCGTCCTCTGGGCTGAGGTGTGGGATGGTTCCAACCTGCCGGGCTATCAAGGTTCTAGAGTGGAGGCGGTGGAGGGAGGAGGCGTGAAGGAATGGACGACGAGCGGCATTTGCCGCCAGCGGGGGCTGTTCACGTTAGGCCCTTGGGAAGTGCGCATGGGAGATCCGTTTGGTCTGTTCCTGGTTACCCATCAGTTTCACGAGACCAGATCCATTTTGATCTATCCGCGCGTGGTGCATTTGCCGCCTCTGGAGTTGCCCTTGGGCGCGGCGTCGGGGGTGGCGCGCTCCAGCCGTCGTACCTCTGAGCCTACCCTGCTGACGGCTTCCGTCAGGGATTACGTAAACGGCGATCCCTTTAAGCGCATCCATTGGCCCTCTACGGCTCATCGGCAGAGGTTGATGGTGAAAGAGTATGATCGGGAGCCCACAGGAGATCTGTGGATATGCCTGGACCTGGACGCGGCGGTGCAGGCCGGGGAAGGCGAGGAATCTACCGAGGAATACGGCATCATCCTGGCGGCCTCTTCGGCTGCGGAATGGCTGCGGGCCAACCGGGCCGTCGGGTTGGTTGCCTTCGGGACAGAGGTGAACCTGTTGCCTCCTCAACGGGGTCAGACGCAACTTTGGCGTGTTCTGCAGGCTTTGGCCCGGGCGCGTGTCTCGCCGGAGTGGCCTTTGCCGCGAGTCCTGCGTGAGGTCGCGCCCAGCCTGGGGTGGGGGCGAACGGTCGCGGTTTTCACACCTCGTTGGGAGGCCGACTGGGTGGGGCCGCTTCTGGACCTGCGTGAACGTGGGCTTTCCCTAGTGGTCGTCTTGCTGGACGCGAGGTCTTTTTCGCGTAGTGAGAAGAGCGTGGATGATGGGCATCGGCTGGCTGCGCTGAGAGGGCTTCTGGCGGAGCACGGCGTTGCCAGCCACGTGATCGCGAAGGGGTTTCCTTTCCGTCCCCTCATTAAGCACCGTCGTCGCCGCACCGAATACAAGGTCCTGGCTACCGGTCGCGTGGTCCCGTATGAGGTAGAAGAGGAAGTGGGATAAGTTGCCATGCTTCTTCGGATCTTGCTGTTTCTCCTTCGCCGTTTCGCTCCCCGCGAGGGATATCCGGCCTGGGGGACGATCCTCGCGGCCCTCACCTGCCTCGCCGCAGCCTTCACCGAGGCCAACTGGGTTGCAGGGGGCTTAGTGGCGGTGTTGCCTCTGTGGCTGGCTCCCATCTGTGCTGCGTCTTTGGCTCGCCGTCCTTTCGGTTGGCGGTTGGGTTCGTTCCTGCTGGCCATTTGGGGGGTAGAGTTTGCCTTTGCGGTGGCAGGGCGGATCTTGCCGACGTTGGGCTGGTTCTTGCAGGCCCTTGCCGAGATCCCCTCATGGCTTGGAGGGCTTCTTTCCTTCCGGCTTGATCCGTTCCCCCTCATGCCTCTCGCGCGCTTGGTCGCCATGCGTAGCATGCTGTTCCTGTCGCATCTTCAGAGATGGGCACAAGACGTTGTTGCAGGCGGAGCCGCGCAAGACGACGCGGTCTTTCTTCTGTTCGCCTTGCTTCTGGCATGGGGAGTCGGAGCGTGGGCGGGGTGGGTGCTCGTGCGGCGATACGATGCCTGGCTGGCCCTGGCTCCGGCGGGCGTGTTGTTGGCGATAGAGGTCTTCTTCGCAGATGTGGGGATTTTCTGGCTGGCCCTCTTCCTGGCCCTCCTTCTGCTGAGCGCGGTGGCCATCGGGCAGGTGGGGCGTGAGCGTGCCTGGCAACGGGTGGGGGTTGACTTCTCGGAGGAGATTCGGCTTGACCTGGCTTTCACCGGCTCCTTCCTCAGCGTCGGCGTAGTAGTTGTGGCGCTGGTTTTGCCCGGCTTCAGTTATCGTACCACGGTTGAGCTCTTTTGGAAGGTCTTCGCCGAACCTTGGCGCGGCGTGGAGCGCGCCGGTCAACGCCTTTTCCCCGGCCTTGGGCGCCAGGCACGTAGCCCTTTGGGGGGTGGTACCCTTCTTGCGGGCGATGTGGGCCTTCCTCGCGCGCACCTTCTCGGCGGCCCCCCCGAGTTGAGCAAGCGTCGCGCTTTGCGCGTGAGGTTGCACGAGCCGCCCGAAGGTTTGCAGGGGGTCTGGGGACTCTATTGGCGAGGGCTTACCTACGAACGCTACAGCGGGCGTGGCTGGGAGAACGAGCCTCTACGTGGCGTTGCTCTCGCGCCGGGGGAGCCTTGGACCGCAGTGCGCCTACCGGGGCGTAGGGAGCTCTGGCAGACGGTGGAGGCGGCTGCTGGGGGCGAAAGCGTGCTCTTCGCCGCGCCGGAACCCTTTGCGGCCGATGTGTCGGTGCAGGCGTTGCGGCGCGACGCTGACGACCTGCTGGCGCTGGCCTTGGGACGCAAAACCTCGCGATACACGGTGGTCTCGCTGGTGCCCGCGATGTCGGAAGAGGCTTTGCGTCTCGCAGATGAGGTCTACCCCGTTGCGGTGAAGGAGCGTTATCTTCAATTGCCACCTTTGCCGGAACGGGTGATGCGGTTGGTCCGTGCGCTCACTGCGGAGGCGCCAACCCCTTACGATCGCGCCCGCGCGTTGGAATCGTACCTGCGCTCCTATCCTTACACCTTGGATGTCCCCTTGCCGCCGCCAGAGCAGGATGTGGTGGATTGGTTCCTGTTTGATCTGCGGAAGGGATACTGCGACTACTATGCTACGGCCTTCGTGGTGATGGCGCGCGCGGTCGGCTTGCCAGCGCGTCTGGCCGTGGGCTACGTGGCCGGGAGTTACGATGCGCAGGCAAAGCTCTACACCGTTGTGGAGGCCGATGCCCATTCCTGGCCCGAAGTCTATTTCCCGCGCTACGGTTGGTTACCGTTTGAGCCGACAGGCGGACGGGCCGCGTTGACGCGCGGCGCGCAACTCCCACCTGCCGTATCCGAATGGCCGGAAATGCCCCTGGGCGAGGGGATGCCGGGGCTCTCGGAACTGGCAAGCCTGGGGGCGGCGCAGAAGGCCCGTGAGGCGGCTTGGCGAGCGTGGGGCATAGGGGTAGTCTGCGCGCTGGCGGCTTTGGGGATCGCCTTGGGTTGGTTGCGTCGGCGTCGTTGTCGCCTCACGCCGGGAGAGGCCGTGGAGGCGCTTTGGGGGCGGGTGGTGCGATGGGGAGCTTGGCTGGGCCGCGCCCCTCGCGCCAGCGAGACGCCGCGAGAGTATGCGATGGTGCTGGCCGTCCACTGGCCTGCTGCGCAAGAGATGCCTGTACATGAGGTGAGGCGCCTGGCCGAGGCATATACGGCGCTGCGTTATGGACGCGTAGAGCCTTCGGAGCCTGAACGCCGCGAGGCGGAGATGCTCTGGCGGCGACTACGAAAGTGGCGGTGGCGAGGGCTGGCGCGTCGGCTGTCGCCGTTCGGGAAAGGCGGGGACGGCCGTGTGATATTATAAATGGGACATCCGAGAGGTCGAGCGGAGCAGCCCAACCATGTTAAAGACGCCCGATGAGATCGTGGGGCAACTTCCCTACTTTGCCGCTCTGGACCCTTCTGCCCGGGCCCGTGTGGCGCAGGCTGCCATCCGACGCGCCTTTCCGGCCAATCACCTGATCTTTGGGGAGGGAGAACCGTGCGCGGGCTTGTACATGATAGAGGAAGGGAGTGTGCGCATCTTCAGGACGGCGCTAGACGGCCGGGAGCAAGTCTTGCAGGTCCTGGGCCCTGGCCAATCTTTTAACGAGGTCGCGGTGTTTGATGGAGGGCCGAACCCGGCCAGCGTGATCACCATTGAGCCGACAGTGGTCTGGATCATTGACCGGGTGACCATGCAAAATCTTCTGCGCACCTATCCCGCTTTGGCTGAAGCCGCCGTGAAGGTGCTGGCCGCACGCCTGCGCCACCTGGTGGATCTGGTAGAAGATCTTTCCTTCCGTTCGGTGACGGCGCGCTTGGCTAAACTTCTCTTGCAGCAGGCCGACGCCGCGCGCAGCGATTCCGTCGCCCGGGCGACCCTTCTGACGCAGCAGGAGATGGCGGCGCGGCTGGGTACGGTGCGGGAGATGGTGGGGCGCGCGCTGAAGGCCCTGGCAGATGCGGGGGTGATCCGCATGGAGCGCCATCGCATCGTGATCGTAGACCGCGCGCGGTTGGAAGAAAAGGCGAAGTTGTAGTCGCGCCCCTGCGACAATTGTCGCAGACGCGGGAGCCTGCCATCTGTTATCATGGTGGCAAGGTAGAGAAGCCATTGAGGCGGTGGGAGTCAGCGATGATCGCAGAGAGAGAGTGGCCTGTGCCTATCATTGACCTTCAACGCTGTGATGGCTGCGGCGTGTGCGTGGAGGTCTGCCCGCACAACGCGTTGGGCCTGGTGGACGGGAAGGCCGCGATCGTGAACCCGGACGCGTGCCAGTACGACGCGGCCTGTGAGGAGCGTTGCCCCAAGGGGGCGATCGGGCTGCCGTACATCGTCGTGTTGGAGGCCGGATCGGGCACAGAACAAGGGTAAAAGAGCATGCCGAGGTTGGCCCGTCTCTTCATTCGTGCTGCGTTTCTTTACTTCATCTTCGGCTTCACGTTGGGTGGGCTGATGCTGGCGGACAAGTGGCTGGGGCCGCACGTGCTCTTCGTTGCCCTTCGTCAGGTGCACGTTCATTTCCTGTTGGTAGGTTGGATGACGCAGTTCATCATCGGTGTAGCCTAGCACGTTCACGACCATGAGCATGAGGTCTTTGATGTGATAGAGGGTACAGGGCTCATCTTGGTCGGCGATGTGGAACTGCGCGCGGCGCCTGGCAAGTCGGTGTTTGTGCCGGCGGGCGTTCCTCATGGCTTCCGCAACGATTCCGACGGCGGTTGGCTCGTGCGCGCAACTGTGCACGAGCGGTTATACGCGCGCGCCATCCTCAAGTTGTTGCGTCGCGCCGTGCTCAAGCGCCTGGGCCTCGCGCCGCGCTGAGGGGGGCCCGCACTACCTACTTTCTTTACGGGCGCTACGGTTTTGACTTTCCGCTTCGTTCATGGTATACCTCTCCCCGTGATCGTTACCGTTACGCCGAACGTGGCCCTGGATCGCACGCTGCTGGTGCGGGGCTATGCCATCGGAGGGACGCACCGCGCGTCCGAGGTGTTGTTGGTGGCGGGCGGCAAGGGGCCGAACGTGGCGCGTGTCGCCCGAGCCTTAGGGGTGCCTGCCCTGGCTTTGGGTTTGGTGGGGGGCGTGACCGGCCGTTTGTTCGCGGAGATGGC
>DAOTYP010000084.1:0-30782 GCA_034434975.1 Anaerolineae bacterium
TGTGGGAGAGGTATAGGCGGATGTTGTAGAAATCTTGCGGGTCGGTCAGCTCTTTCCACAGTTTGGTGTAGTTGTAGAGGCCTACGAAGGTCATGTTCTTGGTGAGACCTGTCCACCTAAACAGGCTGATGTATAGGCCGCGCAGCGCAGGATACACCGTGAATATGGTATACAGTAGCGCTCCCGGCAAGACAAAGGGGATGATGAGTTTCCACTTTTCGCGTCTGAGCATGTTGGTTTCCTTAAAGGGCAATATGTCTTGGACACAAACAGGAATGGGAGAGCGGAGCGAGGCCCTCTCCGCTCTCCACCACGAGGGAGCCGATACCTGCCTGCTTATTTGCAATCGTCCGTCTGTTTCGCAATAGTGGGGTCTTCCCGCGCTTCCTTGGCTGCCCGCTCTAAGTTGTTCGTGAGGCTCTCGACACTGACTCTTGACCAGAGGAGATCGCCCCAGGCATCGTTCAACACCTTGTCCACCGTGGGGTACCAAGACCTATACCAGAACTGCGGTACCCATTGCCCTTTCGCTGCCGCGACCTCATCCATGGCCGATTGGAGGGCGTCAGTCAATTGCACTTTGACTCCGCCCGTGGGTTCTTTCATGGAGAGCAGAGCGCCGACTTTCTGGGCGACATACTGGCCGATCGGCGGCGAGAAGATGAGGCGAATGAACTCCATGCCCCATAGCGGATGCTTACCGTTGCCAACGGTGAGCGCGGACTCGCCAGGGGAGTTGCCCAGGGCCTCAGGAACGCCTTTGGCATCCTTGGGCGCGGGCACCCGGGAGAGTTTCATGCGGAAGCCTTTGGGGGTTGTCGCCTCCATCTCGCGCTCCAGCCAGGTGCCGCAAGGGACAAAGGCCGCCTTGCCGTCCATGAAGACCTGCTGCCCCTCGGTGTGGCTCATCCCCTCTGCGCCAGGATAGATCCAATCGCTCTTGAAAATCAATTGCAATTGTTCCATGGCCCACATGACGTCGGGGTTCTTAAAGGCCCCTTCCTTCAGGTTGTTCATATCGCACACCGCCTGGCGTCCGGCTTTCTTGTAGATGAGCGGGAAAAGGACGAGTTCCCAGTAACCGGGATACTTGCCCTGATAGGTCCAGGGGTAGATGCCGGCGTCCTTGATCTTCTTGTGAAGGTCAATGAACTCTTCCCAGGTCAAGGTGTTGGGCGCAGGCCAGCCATGTTCTTCAAACATCTGAGCGTTGTAATAGATGCCAGATTGGGTCTGCACGAAGGGCATAGTCCATTGATGGTCCTTCAGCCCCAGACTAGCACCTTCCAACGCACCAGCCACCAGCACCTCTTCCAGGCGCTTGCCAGGGAAGCCGTAGGCCTCTACGTCCAGCAGGATGTCCAGCGGGACAAAGACGTTATCCTTCACGCCTTGGACGTAGGCTGTCTGACCACCGGTAAGCCATTGGCGGCCCACGTCCGGGATCTCCCCAGCCACTATGCGCGGCGCCAAGGTCTCCCAGATGCGCGGGTCGCCCCATACTTTAACCTTGGCCCCAGGGTGTTCCTTCTCCAAAAGGGCTGCCACTTCCTTCACCCAGCCGTGTCCGTAACCCTCCAGCCAGAAGGCCGCCTCTATCTCCTCGGCAGGCGGGTTGCCCAGGATCTCGTACCATTCCTTTTGCGTGATAAGGGTGCCTCGCTTGTGATTGGCTGGTAACCTTTGCCACTCCGGCGAGCGGGCCTTGAAGTCTGCCGGATAGCCACCGCCGGGTCGTTTCGTAGGCGTTGGCTGAACAATCACCGTTTCCTTGACGATCACCGTCTCCTTGACCACCTGCGGCGTGGGGGTCGCACAGGCAGCCAAGGCCGCGGCGCCCGCCGTGAGGCCCGCCCACTTCACGAATTGGCGACGGGATATTCTGGTCTTAGCTCTCATCGCTTTCCTCCTTAAGTTTAGCTTATTTTGTGGATCGTCCTTTGCTGGGGTGTTAGCGAGAAGGCTATCTTCCGCTCTCTGGGGCAGTCTTAAGTGGTCTACCTCCCTTCATCAACCTAAACCTAATGACTACAACAAGCCGGAGGGGGCGCCATTCCCATGCACAGCCTGCCATAGCAAATGTAGCGCTGCACCTCATTTTCCTTTGACGTTGTTAGCCTGGGCTTGTCACCCGAAGGGTGAATCACCGGTCAACTCTTTAGATCGGCGCCTTTTCGGTTAGCTAAGGAAAGGGTTGGAAAGGCCCCGCAGCTCCCCAACAAACCAGTTATCTTGGGCCTCATAACTGCTACGGGTCGTGGGATGCGAAGGGTTCTTCAACGCTCTCAGGGAACGGCAGTTTGTTCACCGTCGCCTCTAGATATATACTCTTATTAAATGTACATTTACCAGAAATCTTTCAGATTGTACAGAGGTTGTGTCCCGTGCAAATGTCAGAAAAGGGCCATAAAACGGACATTTTGACCGACGCCCAGCTGCGGAGCTACCTGCGCAGTGCCCTCAATCACCTATACGACCCTGATCTTCTGGGCCGTAATCCTCTGGCCTTCTTCCTCGGCGTAGCCGACAGGCCCGATGCTTCTTCCGAGTTGTATCGGATCGTGACCCAAGCCATTGAGTCGTTGAAGCCGCCTACAGGCGTGTCTCCGCACGCGCGCGCGGCACGCATTTATGAGATCCTCCTCTACCGCTACGTCCAGCAATTCAGCCAGCAGGAGGTCGCCGACCAGTTGGGCCTGAGCCTGCGCCACCTGCGACGTGAACAGGGCGCGGCCATAGAAGCGCTGGCCTCCCGCCTCCGCGAGCAGTTTCGTTTGAGCCTGGAAGAAAAAGACCAGAGGAAAAGGGATGGGGAAGCACCCCTCCCCGAGACGGCCACCGCCGTCGTCGACCACGAACTGGCCTGGTTGAAGGAAACCCCTCTGGAAGGGCCTACCCTGTTGGAACAGACGTTGGCTGCCGTCTTAGGGCTGATGCAGCCGTTAAGCACGCAATATCGGGTCCAGGTGGACATTGCGCTCCCCCCAGCCCTTCCTGGCCTGGCCATACACTCGGTGGCCTTGCGTCAGATCCTGCTCAACCTGCTGGCTGTGGCCATTCACCAAGGGGCGGGCGGGCGTGTCCGCATCTCGGCCAAGCCCATGCGCTGGGAGGCTGAACTCCAGGTGTCGTGGAGCCGACCTTCCGGCAGCGCTCCCCTCTCCCAGGGCGACCTGAACAGCCTGGACATGGCCCGACGGCTGGCGGAATTATCGGCCTGTCGGCTGGCGTTGTCGGAAAAAGCAGAGACCTTTTGGGCCGTCCTCACCATTCCCGCCTTTCAGCAATTCCCCGTATTAGTCATTGACGACAACGCCGACATGCTGGAGCTCCTGCAGCGGTACACCGCCGGCACCCGCTATCGCCTCCTGGGCACCCAAGACCCCGAACAGGCCTTCAAACTGGCGGAGAGGGTATCTCCACAGATCATCGTGCTGGACGTGATGATGCCCAGGACGGACGGCTGGGAACTCCTGGGGCGGTTGCGACACCACCCCCTCACCAACCACGTGCCCGTCATCGTCTGCACGATCCTGGCCCAGGAGGAGTTAGCCCTTTCCCTGGGTGCCAGCGCCTTTATCCAGAAGCCAGTTACGCAGCAAACCTTTCTGAGCGTTCTTGACCGTCTGGCCGCGCGGGCGGGGAGAGGATCTGACTGATAGACCGGATGCAGGCCAACAGGTCGCCGACCGACAGGCCGCCTTTCCGGGTCACGGTTAAAGTGTCGCTCACAATAGGCTCGCCGATCGGATCCCTGGCGGAGATCACGATGACCGGGATGCTCCGCAGGGCAGGATCACGGCTCTTCTCCTGCAACACCTCAAAGCCGTTCATCTCAGGCATGATGAGGTCCAAAAGCATCACGTCGGGTTTTCGGCTACGCAAGAGCGCAAGGGCTTGGCGCCCGTTGGTCGCCCGCAACACGCGGTAGCCGCGCGCGGCCGAAGCAAGCATGCGCGCGAAGAGTTGCAAGGCCTCCGGCTCATCATCCACCAGGAGCACGGTCTTTACCTGCTCGCCCAGGCTTCCCAAGGTCGTCAGCAGGGTTTCACAGGTGATCGGCTTCACCAGGTAACGCACCACCCCCAACCGCTCCGCCGCCTCATCCTCTCCAGGAATCCAGCAGGCTAGCATAGGCGTATCATAAGGGAGGTTCATCAGCCACCCGGCGGAGGCCGGCATATGCCCCAGAGAGGGATCGTTGACGATCAGCGCTTGGGCCGGTGCCTGGGCTAGAGCATGCAGGGCACCCTCGCCGTCTCGCACGGAGACGATCTCCACCGTGTCGCCCAGTTGCCGGCTGAAAAGCCGCTGCAAGGTATCCCCCCGTTCAAGGAGGACGAACCGCGGAACCAGGCGCGGCTCAGGCGCTTTGGAGGGCCTGGTACGCACCTCGTATTCCCAGGAAGAACGAAGCCAGCGCGTTGCAGCATTCTCCTCCAGAGACGTATCGTAAGAGGGCATCGGGAAGGGAAGGCTGAAGTAAACGGTAGTGCCCTTGCCTACCTCGCTTTCCAACCACATCTTCCCCTCGTGCATCTCCACAAATCGCTTGCTGATGCTAAGTCCCAGGCCGCTTCCACCATAGCGGCGGCGCAACGTGCTATCCAGTTGCTCAAAAGGCTCAAAAACCCTCTTTAACTTCTCCGGCGCGATGCCTGGGCCGGTGTCGGCTACGCTCACGATCACCTTGTCATCTTCGCGCCGGACCTTCACTTTCACACCTCCTTGTTCCGTGAACCGGCCCGCGTTGCTCAGGAGGTTGAGGAGCACCTGGCGGATGCGCGTGCTATCGCAGAAGATCTGCGGGAGATGGGCAGGTATCTCAACTTCCAAGGAGAGCCCTTTGGACTCAAAGAGGGGACGCACCGCTAGGACGGCGGTCTCCACGATCTCCTGCAGGGAAGCCCATTCCTTGGTCAAGGTCATGCGCTCGGCTTCCATCTGGCTGAGGGCCAGGACATCATCTACGAGGCTGGCCAGGTGCTGGGCGTTGCGCTGGATAGTGGCGATATCTGCCAGGAGCGCGGAGGGTAGTTTGGTCCCGTACACGTGGGGGGCGCGCCGGATCATGTCGGCAAAGCCGATGATCATGTTCAGGGGGGTTCGCAACTCGTGGCTGACGCGGGCCACGAATTCTTCCTTCGCCCGGCGAGCCTCCTCCGCCACTTGGTGCATCGCCTTCAGCCTGTCGGTTAGCCTGGCCAGTTGGCTGTTGGCCTGGGCCAGGTCTTCTTGGATCTGTTTGAGCTCCAGGCTTTGCTCGCGCGCCTCCTCCAAAAGGTGGCGCGCCTGCTTGTAGTTCTCCCAGGTCCATTGGATAGTGCGCTGTACGCGCCAGGCGAAGGTCCAGATGAGCGCCATCACTCCCCAGATCGCTACAAGCACGGCCACGGTCTCGGCGCCGGAAAGGACGGGCACGCCGCTTTCCCTCCACGCCACGATCACCCCGCTGGCGAACAGGGCTGCAGCCAGACCGCCGACCCCGCCGATGAAGAGGGTAGCCATGCCGGTCGGCAAAGCCAGCAGAGCGGCTACGCCGGCGGAGGGATACCAATGCAAGGCCAACAACTCGCTCGCCATGCATCCCACGACGAGCAGCCAGACGCCGGCCAGATAAGTGCGGCGCAGGAGAGCATAGGTGGCTAACGAGGTCAAGACCAACAGTGTGCCCAGGATGGAACCATGCAGCCAATCCAGGAACACCGCCGCCCCTAGCAACAATATCACGCCGACAGCGCACAGAGCCCAGGCAACCAGGCGGCCATCCTCGTGTCGGATCTCCTCTAGGATCGTCCCGACATCGGAGAGGCTCGCAGGCAGAGCAGAAGCGTGATCCATCCGGTTCCTCCCTGAAAAGGCAAGTGCACAGCCCTCTCAAAGCGAGACACCCTGACCAACACATTATACACCAAGGCGCGACAGGCTCCCCGCAGCGAGTTTGCCCGACCGAGTAGAAGATGCTATAATCGGAATCATGAGTCTGACCTTGCAGGATGTAGAGCATGTCGCCGAGTTGGCGCGCCTGTCCTTGACCGCCGAGGAGAAGGAGCGCTTCCGCCAGCAATTGTCCGCCATCTTAGAGTATGCTGCCATGTTGAATCGGCTGGACACCTCCGCGATCCCTCCCACGGCCACGGTCTTGCCGCTGCGCAACGTGATGCGCGACGATGTACCGACCCCCTCCCTGCCGCTGGATGAGGTGTTGGCCAACGCGCCCGACCAGGCGGAAGGGATGTTTCGCGTCCACGCCATTCTGGAGTGAGTGCCTCCGTGGATCTCCATACGCTCACCGTTCACCAAGCCCGCGCGCTGTTGGATAGCCGCCAAATCTCCGCCTCTGAGTTAACCCAGGCGGTGCTGGACCGCATCCTGGCGGTGGACAACGCCGTCAAGGCCTATCTGACCCTCACGCCTGAGGTGGCCGAAGAGGAGGCCCGCGAGGCGGACAGGCGCCTCGCCCAAGGCGAGCGCACCCCGCTCTTGGGCATCCCCTTGGCCATCAAGGATGTTCTGTGCACGCGGGGCATCCCCACCACCAGCGGCTCGCGCATCTTGGAGAACTTCGTCCCCCCTTACCACGCGACCGCGGTGGAGAAACTCCTGGCCCAAGGCGCCATCATCCTGGGCAAGACGAACACCGACGAGTTCGCCATGGGCTCCTCCACCGAGAACTCGGCCTTCTTCACGACGCGGAACCCATGGGACCTCAGCCGCGTGCCGGGAGGGTCCAGCGGAGGCAGCGCGGCCGCCGTCGCCGCGGATGAGGCCCTGGGTGCATTGGGTACGGATACGGGCGGCAGCGTGCGCCAACCTGCCGCGTTCTGCGGCGTGGTGGGCCTGAAGCCCACCTACGGGCGGGTGTCACGCTATGGCCTGGTGGCTTTCGCCTCTTCCCTTGACCAGGTCGGCCCCATCGGCAAGGATGTAACCGATGTGGCCATCCTCCTTGGCGCCATCGCCGGGCACGACCCGCGCGACTCTACCTCGGTGGACGTGCCGGTCCCCGACTACCGGGCTGCGCTCATCCCTGACCTGCGAGGGCTACGCGTGGGAGTGCCGAAGGAATACTTCGTCCCCGGCATGCAACGAGAGGTGGAGGACGCAGTGCGCGCGGCCATCCGCGTGATGGCCGACCTAGGCGCAGAGGTGCTGGAGGTGAGCCTCCCTCACACCGAATATGCGCTCCCTACCTATTACTTGCTCGCGCCCGCGGAGGCCTCGGCCAACCTGGCCCGCTACGATGGGGTGAAGTACGGCTTCTCGCACCCCGACGCGCGCACCATGTGGGAGGGCTACACGCTCACGCGCGGCGTCGGCTTCGGGCCGGAGGTCAAGCGACGGATCATGTTGGGCACTTACGCCCTCTCCGCTGGCTATTACGACGCCTATTACCTGCGCGCGCAGAAGGTGCGCACCCTCATCAAACAGGATTTTGAGCGGGCCTTCGCCGCGGTGGATGTCATCGTGTGCCCGACCTCCCCTACCGTTGCCTTCCGCATCGGCGAGAAGGTGGACGACCCCCTCGCCATGTATCTGGGCGACATCTTCACGCTGGCCTTGAACCTGGCAGGGCTGTGCGGCATCTCCGTTCCTTGCGGCTTTGCCGACGGCCTCCCCATCGGCCTACAGATCATCGGCAACGCCTTCGCCGAGCCGACGATCCTGCGAGCCGCCTACGCCTACGAACAGGCCACCGAGTGGCACAAGCGTCGGCCGGCGCTTGCGGTCCCCGCCGATCCTCTGTAACCTCGCGCGCTGCCGTTCACCCTTTGACGCCCCCTACCGTCAATCCGGAGACGATGTAGCGTTGCAGCGCGAAGAAGATCAACACCGCCGGGATGGAGACGAGGATGGACATCGCTGCGAACTGCGACCACGGGGTGTTGGAGGCGTATTGGCCCTGCATGCCGTAGAGCGCCATCGCCAAGGTGAACCAGCGGGGGTTGGAGATGAACTGCCATGACAAGGCGAACTCGGTCCAGCCCCCTAGGAAGCCCCACAAGGCGGTAACCGCCAGGCCCGGCACGGCCAGCGGCAGGATGATGCGGATGAAGGTTTGATTGAGGCTGGCACCGTCTATGTGGGCTGCTTCCTCCAGGTCGCGCGGGATGGTGTCAATGAAGCCCTTCATGTTCCAAATGGCGAAGGGGAGGGAAGCGGCAGTCATGGCGATGCCGACTCCCACGATGGAGTTTCGCAACTGAGGGCCGATCAGCAGGTTCAACATGACGAAAAGGGCCGCCAAGGTGGCCACGTTGGGAAGCATCAGCACGATCACGAAGGCCAACATGCCAACTTGCCGACCGGGGAAACGGAACCGTGAGAAGGCGTAGGCGGCGCTGGTGCCTAGGACGACGGAGAAGAGCGATACGCCGCCTGCCAGCAGAAGGCTGTTGCGCGCGAGCTCCGCAAAGTTGACCGGGTTGGGGGTCGGCTTCTGCAACACCTTCGCGAAGGCCTGCAGCGAGGCGCCGGGCGGGATGAGGGATGTGGGCCGGGCGATGTCGCGCGGGTCTAGGGCGATCGCGAACACCCACAGGAGCGGGAAGAGGACGATCAGCAAGATCAAGAGGCACAGCAATTGGTAGAGGAGTTGACTGCGCAGGGGCAACGTCTCCCTATTCATAGTAAGCCTCCGTCGCGCGGGAGATGCGGTTGGTGATCAGGGTGATGATCGCCAGGACGACGAAGACGATGTAGGCGAAGGCCGCGGCGATGCCGTAAGGCCGCACGTTGCCGACGCCGGCCAAGTTGATCGTCGTCTCGTTGACCAGGCGGAAGGCTTGCGTCACCAGGATCTCGGTCTGGTGTAGGGGGCCTCCCCCGGAGACGAAGTAGATCACGTTGAACTGGTTAAAGGTCATCATCGTGCCGATCATGATCGCCGGCACCATGGCCGGGCGTAAAAGCGGCAGGGTAATGGTCCAAAACCGTTGCCAGCGCGAAGCGCCGTCCATGCTCGCCGCCTCGTAGAGTTCGTGGGGGATGCCCTGGAGGGCGCCTGTCGCCACGGTCATCATGAAGGGCCAGCCCAGCCAGATGTTCGTGATCAGGACCACGTAGAACGAGAGGGGGAAGAGAGGAAGAAAGCGGATGGGCGGATCAATCTGTTGCAGCCAGCGAATGTTCCCCGGGTGGCCCAGTAGGCGCAGGAGCATGTTGACGGAGCCGGTTTGATCATCAAACATGTTCTTCCAGACCATCGCCATCACCAAGCCGGGCATGGCCCAGGGGAGGATGTAAAGGGCCCGATAGAATCGCTTGAACCACAGCCCTTGCACGTTCAGCAAGAGCGCCACAGCGATGCCGATGCTCACGTGAAAGAAGACGTTGATGATGGTCCACACCACGTTGAAGAGGAGAATGCGCCAGAAATCAAAGCCCGAAAGGATCTGGGCCAGTTCGTTGCTGACGATCCGCCAGTAGTTCTCCAGGCCCACAAGGCTCGGCGAGTTGTAGGTCTCGGCCAGGCTGGGGATGAAGGAGCCCAGCATCTGGCCTAGGAGGCTGGAGGAACGCAGGTTGAGGTTGCTGAAGTTGGTGAAGGAGATCCAGAGCTGGTAGAAGAGGGGAAAGAAAGTGATGATCACCATGACGACGGCGGCGGGCGCGATATAGGTGTAGGCCGTGCGCACCGTGCTGGCCCGCCTCCGTTCCTCCAGGCTCAGGCGGGCTTTGGATGCCGCCTGAGGGCCGATGGTTTCCTGTGCCGTGCTCATAATCCTGCTCCTGAATTGAACCCGAATTGAATATGGAAGGGGGACAGCATCCTTCCTGTCCCCCCTTGCCTAAGGCCGCCTCCTCCCTGCCCTACAAGGGGCGGGGGACGCTACAGCCTACTTCTTGTTGGCCTTGTTGATGAGGGTCACCGCCTCCTGGACGGCGGCGGCGGGCTCGGCCTTGCCTTCCACGGCCTTGGTGATCATGTCGCCGCCGGGGGTCCAGACGGCGCCCATCTCCGGCTCGTTGGGGAAGTAGGAGGCGCTCTTCGTCTGCTCAACGAAGCCCTGGATGATCTTGTCTTCCACCTTCGCCTTCGTGTTGGCGGGGATATGTCCCGTCTTTTCCGCGAACTCCTTTTGGATGTCGGAGCTGGTGATGAACTTCGCGAAGGCGAGGGCGGCCTTCTGGTTGTCCCCCTTGCTGTTGGCGCTCAAGAAGAGGTTCTTGGTGCCGAGGAAGGGGGCAAAGGTCTGGCCGGTCTTGGCGATCTTGACCGGCGGGGCGATGGCCAGGTTCTCCTTGCCCAGCGCCTTGGCGTAGTCGCCGGTCGCCCAGGGGCCGTTGAAGATCATGCAAACCTTGCCGTCTTTGAACAGGGCGTCCAGTTTGCCGCCGTCGGCGTCTACGACGACGCCCGGCGCTGCTTTGGCCGTCTTGATGAACTCCAAAGCATCCACGGTGCCGCCTTGATCCAGGATAGCCTTCTGATTGCTGTCAAACAGTTTGCCGCCGAAGGCCGCGATGAAGCCGAAGTAGTGGTAGAAGCCCTGGTTCAAGGCCAGGCCACATTCGCCCGCGGCCTTGAGGAGGGCATCGGTATCGGCGGGGGGCGCCTTGAGTTTGGCTGTGTTGTACCAGAGGGCAACCGCCTCCGTCGATTCGGGAATGGCCCACACTTTGCCCTGGAACTTGTTGGCGTCCACCGCGGCAGGGTTCAGTTCGGCGAGGATGTCTTTGGCGACGGTGTCTAGGTCGGCGATCAGCTTAGCCTGGGCCAGCTCGCCGATCCAGTCCTTCGGGCCGATGAGGAGGTCGGGGCCGCCGCCGGTGGAGGCTTCGGTGGTGAACTTGTTCTTCAGTTGGTCAAAGGGGACGGCCAGGAGCTCTACTTTGATTTTGGGGTTGGCCTTCTGGAACTTGTCTACGGTCGCCTTGAGCGTCTCTTCCTCGGCGCCGGTCCAACCGTGCCAGAGGGTCACTTTGCCTGAGGGTTGCGCGGCGCCGCCTGCGCAGGCAGAGAGCGCGAGGGCAATGATGGTCAACAGGCTGAGCAAGAGGGTTCTGGTTTTCATGGTGGCCTCCTCCATTGGAGTACGAAAGATGCGGAACGACGTTGGTCCCACAAGGCGTTGCCGCCTTGCCCGGTCGGTTAGGTTATGGAATATCACCCTCCTTCGCTACTGAACTGTTTCTCATTATACTTCACCGCTGGCCGTTGTCAAGGCGGCGAGTGAGGGTTGAAAAAGTCCTGCAAGGTCACGATCCATTTGACCTCCACTGGCCAGGGTGATATACTTCCCGCGCGCAAAGAACCCATCAACCCAGAGAGGGAACCAGGATGGCCCTTGACGTTCCGGCCATGAGCGCCCGCTTGCAAGCCGTAGGCTACAGGCTGACGCGCCCCCGCCGGGCCGTGTTGCAGGTGCTGGCCAACAGCAGCGAGCACCTCAGCCCGGCCGAGGTACATGCTCGCGGCAAGGCCTTTTACCCGCGTTTGGGGCTTGTGACCGTCTATCGCACCTTAGAGATCCTGGCCGATGTAGGCCTCGTCAAGCGCGTCCATCTGGATGACGGCTGCCACACCTACGCGCTCACCGCATTGGGGCATCATCACCACCTGGTTTGCACCTGCTGCGGCGCCGTGGTGAACTTTGAGGGAGGGGAAGACCTCTCCGCCCTCATCGGTCGCCTGATGGAGAAGACCGGCTATCACATCAACGACCACTGGCTGGAACTCCTGGGCGTCTGCCCCTCGTGTCAGGCCAGGGGCGAAGGGAAGGGCTGATCCCCGCGTAGCCCCACGAGAACCCCGCATAGGGTTTCAATCGGCCAAGGGCAACGTGAAGAAGAAGGTAGCCCCTTTTCCCTCGGTGCTGCGCGCCCAGATGTGCCCGCCGTGCGCTTCCACCACGTGTCGGGCAATGGCAAGCCCCAGGCCCGTGCCGCTCGTCTGTTGGTCCGTGCGCGCCCGCGCGCGATCCCCTTTGTAGAAGCGCTCAAAGATGCGAGGGAGATCGTGCGCGGGGATCCCGATCCCCGTGTCCTCCACGAGCACCAGGGCCCAATCGCCGTCTTCCACGGCGGAAGGCAGGGGCGGCGTGAGGTAAGTCGCCAGGGGCGGCGCCTCTCCCTCGGCGGAGGGCGCGGGCGCAGCCAACTCCTCTACGTGCGAGCCTGCTACTTGGATACCGTAGGCGCGCACGCGCACCTCGCCGCCGGCAGGAGTGAACTTGATGGCGTTGTGTAAAAGGTTGTTGAGGACCTTGACCACTTGGTCCCGATCGGCCAGCACCCGCAGGTCAGGAGGCACCGTTTGCATTAGGCGCAACCCTTTCCGCTCTGCCTGCGGCGCCGCAACGGCCAACGCCGGCGCGATCAAATCGGCCATGGGGGTAGGGAGCAACTTGAAAAGGGCTTTCCCCGATTCAATCTGGGAAAGGTCTAACAACTCTTGCGACAGTTGCGCCAAACCGTCCACCTGCATGGCAATCTGCTCCAGCAGCCGTTTCGCCATCTTCCGATCATGGAGCGCGCCGTCTCGGAGCGTCTCCACCATCAGGCGAATGGCGGTCAGCGGCGTGCGCAGATCGTGGGAGATGTTGGCCACCAGGTCACGGCGGGCGCGGCCTAGGCGTTGCAGTTCGGTCACGTCTTGCAGGGCGAGAACGATCCCTTGATGGGGCGACGAGCCGATCACCGCCGCTCGGCCACGCACGACACGATCGCCCAGGCTGGTTTGGCGCGTCGCCAAGCGCGCGTTCGCCTGGGTCTCCAGGACCAACTGATGCAGATCGTAGTCGCGCAACACCTCCACCAATGGACGACCGCGCGCAGTTCCGGCCGGGATGGCGAAGAACGACTCGGCGGCGGCATTCCACCATAGAACCTGCCGAGAGGCATCCAGCAGGATCAGCCCTTCATCCACCGCGGCGCCCAGCGCGTTCAATTGCGCCAACGCCGTGTCGCGCTCCGTCCGCAGCCTCTCCTCGGCCGTGGAGAGGCGCAAGACCTCGCGCTGCAACTCCTGCATCCTCTCCGCGGCGCCTCTGGCCCGGATGTAGTGGAAGGCTGCCAGAGCCAGCGCGGCGACAAGTAGGGACCACTCTCCTAATCCCATCGTCAAGGCTCAACCCTCAAACCGGTAGCCGATGCCCCGCACGGTCTGAATGCGCTCCGGATGGGAGGGATCGGCCTCTATCTTCTCCCTCAACCAGCGAATGTGCACGTCCACCGTGCGGGCATCGCCGTAGTAATCAAACCCCCACACCCGGGTAAGGAGGAGGTCCCGCGAGAGGACCGCTCCTTTGTGGCGCATCAGTTCGGCAAGGAGGCTGAACTCCTTGGGGCTCAGCGGCAACTCGCGGTCTCCCAGCATCGCGCGCCGGCTGATCAGGTCAAGGCTCAGGTCGCCCGAAACCAGTTTGTCGCTCACGATGGCCTGGGGCGCGCGACGGAGCGCGGCGCGCACGCGCGCCAATAACTCGCCGAGGCTGAAGGGCTTCGTCACGTAGTCGTCGGCCCCTGCGTCCAACCCAACGATCTTGTCCACCTCGCCCGTGCGCGCGGTGAGCATGATGATGGGCACGTTCCGCTGCTCTCGCAAGGCGCGGCAGACGGAAAGGCCGTCCAGTTCCGGCAACATCAGGTCCAGAAGCACCAAATCGGGTTCGGTCTCCTTAGCCATCTCCAAAGCGGTAACGCCGTCCGCGGCCATGGACACGACGTAGCCCGACTTCGTCAGGTTGTAAGCGAGCGTCTCTCGCAGCGCCGCATCGTCTTCTACCAGCAGAATCTTGGCTTTCTGGCTCATGGTCGGTCGTCCTTGTACTCCTTGGCTGCAGGAAGGCCCGGGATGCTCTCGGCGGCCTGCACGGCCCGCACGATGGCCTGGGCCACCGTCTCCGCCGCGTATGCGCCGATCAGGTTCACGTCGGCCCTTTTAGGTCCCGTCGCCAGGGCGAATAAGGTATCCCCATCAAAGAGGGTATGAGCAGGGCGGATCGCGCGTGCTAGGCCGTCGTGGGCCATCTGGGCCACCTTGTTGGCCTCCTCTTTGGTCAAACGCGCGTTGGTAGCGACAACGCCGATCACCGTGTTGTGGGCGGCAGCAAAGCGCAGGGTGGCCTTACCCACGAGGCCACGCAGCGTCGCCAGGGTATCGGCGAAGCCCTCCCCCACCAGCCGGCGCGCTCCGGCCAGGATGCGGCCGCTCGCGGGGTCTACGACATCGCCGAAGGCGTTCACGGCCACCAGCGCGCCGACCACCAACCCGCCGCCCAGATGGGCCGAGGCCGTGCCGATGCCGCCCTTCATGGCGCGGCCGATGCCCAGGATCTTGCCTACGCTCGCGCCCGTCCCCACGCCGACGTTCCCTTCCGCGACGGGGCCGGAGGACGCGGCCTGGCATGCGGCGTAGCCCATGGCGGCATCCGGGCGCACCGAGGCATCGCCCACATCCAGGTCAAAGAGGATGGCGGCAGGGACGATGGGGACCTTCGCCACGCGCGCGTGGAAGCCGACGCCGCGCTCTTCCAGGTAGCGCATCACCCCCTCCGCCGCGGCGAGGCCAAAGGCACTCCCGCCCGCCAGGAGCACCGCGTGCACCTCTTGGACGAGGTGTAGGGGGCGCAGCAGGTCGGTCTCGCGCGTGCCGGGCGCGCCGCCCCGCTGATCCACGCCTCCTACTGCCCCCCTCCCTTTCGGCAGGTCGCAGAGGACGACGGTGCAGCCGGTGCGCGCCGTCGCGTGGGTGGCGTGGCCCACCCGGATGCCGGGAACGTCGGTGATGGCGTTGTGCCAGAGGCGCGCCATATCCCCTCCTAGGCTCGGCTCGCGCGCGCGTTCAGCCTGGCGGCCACCTGCGCGATGATCCGCTCGGCCACCTCGGCCTTGCTCAAGAGCGGCCACTCTTCCTGCGCCCCGTCGGCCCACAGGAGCGTGACCTGGTTGGTGTCCGCCCCGAACCCGCTCTCGGCGCGGCTCACGTCGTTGGCGACGATCAGGTCTAGGTGTTTGGCCATCATCTTGGCCTGCGCGTTCCGCAGCAGGTCCTCCGTCTCCGCGGCGAAGCCCACGACCAGGCTCGGCCTGCCGTGTTCCCGACGGTACGCGGCGACCTCTGCCAGGATGTCCGGATTGCGCACGAGGCGAATCGTCAGCTCCTCTACCGCGTCCTTCTTGATCTTCTGTGGCGCGGCAGCCGCCGGGCGAAAGTCGGCCACCGCCGCCGCGCCGATAAGCACGTCGGCTTGCGCTGCCTCGGCGAGGACCGCCTCGCACATCTGCGCCGCACTCTCCACCGGCACGGCCCGCAGGCCCGGCGGCACGGCGACTGCCAAGGGCGCGTGCACAAGCGTTACCGCAGCGCCCGCATCGCGCGCGGCCTGCGCCAGCGCGACGCCCATCTTGCCTGACGAACGATTGGTCAGTACCCGCACGGGGTCCAGAGGCTCCAGTGTGCCGCCGGCGGTGATCACCACGCGCCGCCCGGCCAGGGGGCCGCGCCGCCCTAGCACGGCCCGCGCCATCTCCAAGATCTCCGGCGGCTCGGCCATGCGCCCGACGCCCAACGCGCCGGAGGCGAGGCGGCCTGTCGCGGGGCCGATGAAGGTCGCCCCTCGCTCCCGCAGCACTCGCACATGCTCTTGCGTCGCCGGATGCTCCCACATGTGCGATTCCATGGCCGGGGCGATGAGCAAGGGGGCGGGGCAGGAAAGGGCGGTAGCGCCCAAGAGGTCGTCGGCCAGGCCCAGGGCCAACTTCGCGAGGGATTGCGCCGTAGCCGGGGCGACGATGAAGAGGTCGGCTTGCTTGGCCAGCATGACGTGGGCGATCTCTTTGGCATCGCCCACGTGAGCCATCGCCAAAACGTCGGTGTGAACCGGGCGATGGGTGAGGGACTCAAAGGTGAGGGGGGGCACGAAAGCGGTCGCGGCCCTGGTCAGAATGACATCCACCTGCGCGCCGGCCTGGACGAGTTTGCTCGCCAGGTCGGCGGCCTTGTAGGCCGCGATGCCGCCCGTCACGCCGAACAAGATGCGCTTACCTTGCAGGATCATCGGTTCATCTCGTAAATCATCCGTAAGCCGTCCAGGGTGAGGGAGGGATCTACGACCTCTATCACGGGCGTCAGCCGCGCGACGACCTCGCCCAACCCCCCTGTGGCGATAACCTTCGCTGGCCCATCAGTGATCTCGGCCTGAATGCGCTTCACCAGCCCTTCCACCAAGCCTACGTATCCTAGGACGATCCCCGACTGCATGGCGTGGATCGTGTTCTTACCGATGGCGTGGGGTGGCGGCGTGAGCTCCACGCGTGGGAGCTTGGCCGTGCGGCTGGTGAGGACCTCGGCGCTGATGCCCAGCCCCGGCGCGATGGCGCCGCCCAGGTAATCGCCCGTGCTGGAGACGATGTCAAAGGTGGTCGCGGTGCCGAAGTCCACCACGATGCAAGGCCCGCCGTAGCGTCGGTAGGCGGCCAGTGTGTTCACGATGCGATCCGCCCCCACCTCGGCCGGGTTGTCCATCAGGAGCCGTACCCCCACGTTGATCCCGCGCCCCACCACCAGGGGCCGTAGCCCCAGGTAACGCTGGCACAGTTCCTCCCAGGCTCCGGTGAGAGGGGGGACGACGCTGGCGATGATCGCGCCCGACACTTCGCGCCAGGAGCGGCCTGCATGGTCAAAGAAGGCGCGCAGGAGCATCGCATACTCATCCGCCATGCGCTCGCGATCGGTGGTGATGCGCCAGTGGGCCGTCAGCGTCTCACCCCGATAGAGGCCGATGACGGTGTTCGTGTTGCCGATGTCTATCGCCAGGAGGCAGGCAGAGGCATCTTGAGCGCTCACAGATTCACCTCCTTGCATGAGATGTTAACATACGATCTTGCGCATGTCAAGGTGGAGCGCAGGACGCCGACGACCTCTGCAGGGGCCCATCGCCGCGGAGCACGCAGGCATGATCGCGGCGGTCGCAACGAAAAAGGGCATAGCCTGTTGTATCTAACTTGCTTGAGGAGGCCACATACGGGATATGAACTTGACAGTAACAGGCCCCTGGCGGCCCGCCTTAAATTTTGTGCGACGGGCAAAATTTTATTGACATGGGGGGCATTTCCGTTTATACTATATAGTGCATTGCAGGAATCAGCCTCTCGGTCATCGCGCCGAAGTGGCTGTTTTCATCTCTCTTTGACGACGGTTCCTTTACACGCCCTCTTGGGCGACATCTACCACACCGATGCCGCAGCCGCTTCGGTTATCCTGATCTGGGAAGGAGGGAGGTGCCATGCCTTGGGAACACCATCGTTGGCGACCCGCCACCAGGAAGGATGTGATTGAGGCGCTCCATCTCGGCGTCGCGGAGGCGAACGCTCCGCAGGAGGTAGATGCCCTGACGCAGGCGGTGAATTGCCTCTCTTTCCGAGATTGGGAAGCGCTGGTCAAAGCGCTCGGCGTTGAATCTCGCCTGGCCCGGCGAGCCTGGTGGGTTCTCGCCTATCCTCAGGAGATCCCTTCCCTAGGCTCCAGGGCGTCTTGAAGCCGTTGTCCCCGTCTCATCACAGCACGGCGCAGCCGCTGTCACGCGCAGGGAGGGAGGTCGCGCGATGATGTACACGCTTCGCAAGGAGAAGGAGGTTGAGTGGCGCATCTCTCCGGAGGTCGCGTATTTGGCCTGGCGCATCAGCAACCTACCAGAGGAAGACAAGACCGAGATGCTGGATTGCATCCGCTGGCTTCTGGACGGGGTGGAGAAAAGCCCCGGCTGGCTACGTGAGTGGGCCGGTCTGTGGAAGCGGATTAACCCCCAGACGCGCCGGCAGCCGCAGGAGGAAAACCTCCGCCTGGCAGCATAGCCAGCCACGCGTGGCCGCCCAGAAGCGCGCCGGACGGTGAGAGGGATGACGGAAGGGGCCTCCTTTCCATCATCCCTCTTCTTCTACCTTCACCTCTTCCTCGGTGATGACGCCATCTACGATGCGGTAAGCCCTCACCGGCGTCGGGGCGGCGTCGGAAAGGGTGGAGATGATGTAATAAGCCTCCGGATAGAAAGCCTCCGCCACGTCGGTCCGTGAGGGGTAGTTCTCGGAGGCCGGATGAGAGTGGTAGATGGCGAGCAGTTCCCAACCTTGCTCTTCTAACTCCCGCAGGACGCGCAGTTGCGCGTGAGGCTCCATGTAGTAGCGGCGCGTGGGGTTCTCGGCGGTGTTCTGGATGCGAAACAGCCTGACAGGCCGCCCATTTTGACCGGCGATCAGGCCGCACACCTCTTCCGCGCCGCCTTCCCTGGTGTGCGCGAGGATTTCATCGTACATCCTTTTAGGCAAGACCAAAGTCATGGCTCACGACCTCACCATCCTTGCGGGCCAGAGACGAGGAAGGGATTGGTCCGCCGCTCCTGGCCGATGGTGGTAGAGGGGCCATGCCCCGGCAAAACCTGGTAGGCGTCATCCAGGGTCAGCAACTTGTCGCGGATGGAGTCCATGAGCGCGTCAAAGTCTCCGCCGGGGATGTCGGTGCGGCCGATGGAGCCGGCGAAGAGGACATCGCCCACGAAGACGCGCTGCCCCGCCTCGTCCACCAAGGCGATGCTGCCGGGGGAATGGCCCGGCACGTGCAGCACGCGCAGCCCGACGCCGCCTAATTGCACAATGTCCCCTTCGGCGAGAAAGCCGTCCGGTTCCGGCGGGGCTTCTCCTTCCTGTCCCAGCCAAAGGCGCATCTGTTGTGGCGCCTTCTGCAGGATCGGCAGGTCGGCCCGATGGAGAAGGAAACGCGCGCCGGTGGCTTTGCGTACCTCGCCGACCCCTTGGACATGATCAAAATGCGCGTGGGTGTTGATGATGAACTTCAGGCGTAAGCGGTGCTGGTTCAGCAATGCCAAAACCTTACCCGGGGAGTCGCCGGGGTCAATCACTGCGGTCTCGCGCGTCTCTTCATCGCCCACGATGTAGCAGTTGACCTGCAACGGCCCCACGATGATTTGGTCCAGGATCATGCGTCCTCCCGCCCGTTCTTGGTGGTCTCCATTATACTACAGGCGAGGCTTTCCGGTCTAATTTCGCTTGCCGATCTCATAATAATTCCAGCGCGTCTAGCCAGATGGCTTTTGCGGCTTCGCCCTCGCCTGAGAGGAGGGTTAGCCGCAGGCGGTAGCGGCCCGGCGCGAGAGTAGCGGGCAGGGGGAGGTCGTGCTCACCGCGCACGAGTTCTCCCGCCTGCCAACGCGAGGTCGGGTAATCCTCGCTGACCAAGGGCGAGACCAATTCGGCGACGACCCTGCCCCGCCCATCTAGAAGTTCCAGCCGGAACCACCAGTCGCGCGCGGGGGCGGCCTGCGCCTGCCAATAGAAAGTCAGGTGCAAGAGGTCGCCCGTGCGCAGCGGCGTCTGGGGCGCATGGGCAAAGCCTCGCTTGTAGCGATCGTACCCCAGGAGGCGAACGGGGCCGAAATCGGCCGGGCGTGGCCGTTGCATGGTCAACGCCGCCAAGGGAGGCGGTTCGGCCGGCTTCGTGATCCGCACATGGCCTAGCACGATGCTGTCGCCGCCTTCCTCCAGAGGGAGCCGCGCGCCCGTGTCGGCGCGGTACAGGGCGAGCACCAATCGGTAATCCCCCGGCGGCGTGCCGGGCCGGACGAAGAGGCCGTGGGGATCGGCCACCTCCTCGCCCGCGCGCCAGCCATCGGTCGGGCGGCTGTTCCCCGCAGGCTCGGCATCGTGCTGGGCGATGACCTGATCGCGCGCGTCCAGGAGTTGCGCCGTCACTTTGTAGCGGTCGGGGAGCGGCCGCAACGCCTGCCAGCGCAACAGGACGCGCACGATCTCCCCCGCCGACGCCTCCGCGTCCATCTCTGCCGCAAAGAGGGCCACGAGGGGCGGATCGCCCCAGCGCGGCGGCGTCTCCCATCGCACCCGATGCGTTCCGGCGCCCAGGCCGTACGTGACGAAGCGCACGTTGCCCTGCCAAGCGTCCAACGCCTTGAACGCATGAGTATCCAACCAGGTTTCCACGATGCGCGCGGGGTCGCTCTCGTTCGTGGCCCAGAAGAGGACGAAAAGGCGGCTATGTCGCCGTGCGATGTCCCCCAATTCCGCTTCGGTCGCGGCCCGATCGGGCGGACGGTGGCGGGGCAAAGGGTAAACGGGCAAGCCGCTGCGGTCGTAGTAACCGAACGCTTCAACCTGACCCGGCGCGTTTAGGACGACGGCATCGCCGGGGCGCGCGACGGCGGCGATGTAGCGGGCGACGCCGCGATAGTCGTCCCGCGCCAGGCGCGGGTCGGTGTAGTAGCCGTGCAGCGCCTGCAGGGTCGGCGCGGCCAATACCCCCAGGATGAGGATGAACCACCCCAGGCGGAGGAGGCGAACGGATCTCGCGCCGTTGAGGCCGGGGATGGACGCATTCCAACCTGCCATGAGCCGGCCCAGGAGGAGACATAAGGCCGGGCCGGACATGAGGAGGAACTTCAGGTTCGCCTCGCGGAACGCGCCGGAGGCGAGAAGCAGGAGGACGGGGAGAAGGAGCCAGAGGAGGAGATAGGCGCGCCGCGGCCATCCTGCGGCCTCTTCGCCGGGGCCGCGCCGGCCCAGGAGGCCGAGGCACGCCAGAGCCGTCGGCAGAAGGCGGAGCCAGGCGGGGTGCACCGCGCGCGTCGCCGGGCCGAAGTAGAGCCACCCCAAGGCTAGGGGCAGGGCATCGGTGAGGGGGAGCACGTCCGTGGGGGCAGGCCAGGCCGACACCCGCTGCCATGCGGTGGGAAGCCAGGGAAGGTACAGGATGAGCACCGCGCCGTGGGCCGCGCCCCAGGCGGCGAGAGGGCGTAGGCTTCGCGGCCCATGCCGACGGGTGGCCAGCCAGAACCCAAAGGCCAGGTTGATCGCGAGGAGAAGGAAGGGGAAGGCATAGTGCGTGTAAAGGCCGAGGACGGCGCAGACGGCATAAACCGAGAAGCCCGCCCGCGGCCTGAGCGGCGCCTTCTGCAGGCCCCACGCCGCGCCCGCGCCCAGGCAGGCCAGCAGCATGTACATGCGCGCTTCTTGGGCGTAGTATATCTGAAAGGGAGCGATCGCAGCCACGAGCGCCGCCGCCAACGCCGCCCTTCCGCCTAGCAGGTCTCGGCCTACCTGATAGGTGAGCGCGACCAAGAGCACCCCTAACGTGGCCGACAAGGAGCGAAGCCCCGTTTCCGAGGTGCCGAAAAGCAAAGTCCAACCGTGCAGCAGCCAATAGTAAAGGGGGGGATGAATGTCCTGGGCGGCCGCGTGGGCGATCTGGCTCAGCGAACGAGAGGCCAAAGCCGCGCTGTTCCCTTCGTCGGCCCACAGGCTTTGCCCGTCTAAGGCGTAGAAGCGGAGGGCCGCCGCCAAGAGAAGGATGCCGAGAAGCCAACGGCGGTGATTCATCATCCTTCACGTGGGGGAAAGGTCGTCGGACGACGCAAGGGCGACGCCGCGCGCAAGATCAACCCTGTGAGGGCCAGCGCAAAGAAGAGGCTGACACCGCATAGGAGGAGCGGCTGCAGCCAGAGCGCGCGCCGCACGACGATCAGGCCGTCCACGGCGAGGCCACGGCCGTTTTGCCCTGGCGCGGGTCGGATAACCACCGTGTGCGGGCCGTAGGATGAAAGGCGCGCCGCCAAAGGGATGCGTTGCGCCGGAGCCGACTGAGGTGCCCAGAGGTTTACCTCCTGGCGTTGGCCGTCTATCTCCACCTGCGCCCTGCCCAGGTCAGGCCCCTTGGGCGCGACCAAGGTCAGGCCGGTGCCGACGAAAGAGAAGGAGAGGGCAGCAGCAGGGTCTTGGGTGCGACGCAGACGCCCCAGAACCGCCGTCTCGTCTGCCACATCTTCCCATGTGCCCGTGTAACGCACGGCCCAGTGGTCTTCCTGATGGAAGCCAGGATACACCGGGTGCGGTTGGGCGATGTACTCCCGCATCGCCTCATAGACGGGCAACGGGGTGAAATCAGGCTCCACCATGCGGAAGTAGTACTCCGGCTTCTGCTCCTGCTTCCATTGGTCGGTGGCCCGCTTGAAGTACCAGAAGTTGATGACCCCCAGCCACGGCCATTCCTCTTGCGCGCGTTGGTAGGCCAGGGGCGCATATCGCGCCTGTTGGGCTTCCGTCACCTGGCCGAAGCGCTTGTCGGGCACCTCATCGGGCACCGCGTTCCAGTTCATCTCCGAGATCCAGATCGGCTTGGCCGCGTCGCCATTCTTCACCATCAGATCGCGGATGAAGCGGACGCGAGAGAAGTTGATGACGCGGGGCTGCATCCGGCGGTCCGTCGGGCCGGACCACAAACCATAGCCCTGCACTGCCAGAATGTCAAAGTACGGCCGCGCGCCCTCGTCATACATCTGTTGTAGGTAGATGAAATCGTTGAGGTTGCGGTAGTCCAACTCAATGTTGCTGGCGAGCGCTCCGGAGATGATGACGACGTGGGGGTCCACCGCCTTGGCGCGGGTGTAAGCGATCTTGAGGAGCGCGACGTACTCTCGCGCGTTGACGGGCGCCTCGCCCCATTCCGGGTAAATGTTGGGCTCGTTCCATATCTGATAGTAGCGCACGCGGCCTTTGTAGCGGCTGACGACGGTCGCGACGAAATCGCCGAAGTCGTTGTAATCATCGGGGGGAGCAAAAGTACCTGCCGCGCTCCCTTTGGCGCGCGTCCATTCCGGCGGGTTGGACAGGCGCACGATGAGTTCCAAGCCGTACTTCTCGGCCAGGGCCACGATGTGATCATATTTCTCCCAGGCAGACCGATGCGGCTCATGCCGCCGATCCTCAAAGTCGCCCTTGCCGTGGATCTCTATGTCCTCCCAGGGGAACTCTTGGCGCAGCCAATGGAAGCCGGCCGCGGCGATCATGGCGACGGCCCGTTCGCGCTTCTCTGGCTCCACCTCTTGCTCCAGGAAGACATTAATGCCGAAGGGGTTGACGCCCGCGTGTGCCACAGGCACCAGGTCGGCCGTCTGCACGCGCGGCCGGAGTAGGTCCGCAGCCAAATCGCTCAGGGCCTTGAGTTGCGAGAAGGGGCACTCCTCTCCCGTCCAGCGGAAGAGGAGGGGAGGAAGCGAGTCGCGGACGGAAGACCCTATCAGCAAAGCCGTCAGGAGGGCGATGACGGCTCCGCCGGCGAGCGTCAGCCTGCGCAGGAGAAGATCAGAGGTTGCTCGTTGGCCGGGCATGGCAACTCAAAGGGCCGAGCCCGCGGCCCGGCCCCCAAGAATGAACCCTACTCATGGGTTGCTGTCGGCGGACGCCCCCTCGCCCATGCAACCTATGCCGCATCGCCATGTGCTTAACGCGCGCGGCCGGGATCGCCTTCAGGAGCGGACGCGCCCACCTAATCGCCCACGAAGGTGATGCCGTGACATTCCACGCTGTCGCCGACGGTGTAAACCCACTTGTCGGATCGGGGCGTCAGGTCGCCGAAGCCGGTGCCCTCCGTCTGTCCGCCGGGGGGCATGCCGCCCGGCGGGCAAGAGACCACGTAGATCTCCACCGTGGTGCCGCGCGGCGCGGGGTTTTGGCCGAAAGGCGCGAAGCTCCATACGCCGTCGCCCACGCCGTCGCAACCGGAGCACTTGGTGTTGCGCGGCCCGTAGAAGGCGATGTGCACGCACACGCCGTTGCGAGGCGCGTTGTTCCGGTAGCGGACGAACCCGTCAAAGTAGGTGATGCCCGCGTTAGGAGTGCATTTCTCCACTCCTCTCAGGAGTTGGAACGGATATGCGGGGGTAGGGGTAGGCTGCGGTACAGGCGTTGGCGTCGGGAGCGGGGTAGGGCGACGCGTCGGCGTCGGGGGGATGTTAGCCGCGACCTGCACCCCCCCGAAATCCCCCTCACGCGTCACCAGGTTGTCAATGATCCAGCCGGCCTGACCGTTGACGCAGCAAACTTGCCACCAATCGCCCGCCGGGTTACGGCCCTGGACCTGCAGGCGGGTGCCGCGCGTGACCTGGCCGATGATCCCATAGGCCGTCCCCGGCCCCGCGCGCACGTTCACCCGATCGCTGTTCACGATCACGACCGGCTGCGGCAGGGGCGTAGGCGTAGGAGGCGGGGGCGTATCCGTCGGCGGAAGCGGTGTGGCGGTGGGGAGAGGCGTGTTCGTCGGCGCCGCGAGCGGAGTATCGCTCGGCCGCGCGCCAGCCTGGACGGGGGTCGCGGTCGGCAAGACCAACGGCGTCGGCGTCTGCAACGGGGTCGGGGTGAAGGTGGGCTTGGGAGTTCGGGTGGGGGTGCGGGTTGGGCCACGGGCGATCTGTTGGCCGACGGAGCAGGCGACGCCCGTACCGAGGCCCAACAAGGCTACAATCCCCAGAACCAGCCAAGCACGACGCATGGAATCACCTCGCAAGGAAAGATGGCACAGCCTGGCCGCATGAGGCAGACAGGCCGATTATACCACACGCCGAAGGTGAGGCCAAACGGGCGCGGACTGGCCGCTGCTCATCAGACGCTGGGCCAGGGGGATCGGTTCCCGTAGAGAGGCCCTTCCCCACGAGAGCATCTAAGGAGTTTTGCCGCGCGAGGGTTTGGCCGCTCTCCCTTCGGCGGGAGGACGCCTCAGGCCGCCCCGATAGGGAGGCGCCAGGATGGCTACCACGCGACAACGGCTGGTATCCAACATGCGCGTGCGTAGGCGCGGCTCAATCTCGTCCACAGGGGAAGAGGTGGTGATAACCGTCGGCAGGCGCGCCGCATACCGATAGTTGAGGAGCTGAAAGAGCTTCTCCTTGGCCCAAGGGGTCGCGCTCTCCGTCCCCAGGTCATCCAGGATCAGGAGCGGTGCGGTGCGCACCTCGTCAAACCGCTTATCGTACGGCACGGCGCTTTGCGGGCTGAAGGCCGCGCGCAGGTGATCCAGCAGGTCGGGCACGACCACGAAGAGGGCCGATTCCCCCTTCTCTTGCTGCCTGTAGTTGGCGATGGCCGCAGCCAGGTGGGTCTTGCCGCAGCCATACGAGCCGCTGAGGACTAGCCAGCCATCCGGCTTCTCGGCGAACTGGCGGGCGATGTCCAACGCCTTGCGCAGGCTCTCCGCCTCGCTGGTGGGCAGGAACTCATCTTTGCGGAGGCTGAAGCTCTCAAAGGTCTCGCCGGCGTGTAGGGAGAGGGTGTTCAAGTCGGCCTGCGGTCGCTCGCTACCGCTCAGGCGGAAGTCGGGCGCGAGGATGCGACAGATCACGGTCAGGTCAGGGTCCACCAGGCGTGAGCGGAGGCGCGCGTCAATTTCCTCTAACTTGCTGTTGGAGGTGATGACGGTGGGCAGGCGCGCGGTGTAGCGGTAGTTGAGGAGCTGAAACAGTTTCTCCCTAGCCCAAGGGGTCGCGCTCTCCGTCCCCAGGTCGTCCAGGATCAGGAGCGGCGCGGTGCGGATCATCTCAAAGCGTTCATCGTAAGAGGTGGGGCTATCGGGGCCGAAGGCCGCGCGCAGGTGATCCAGCAGGTCGGGCACGACCACGAAGAGGGCAGGCTCGCCCCTCTCCACCCGATAGTTAGCGATGGCCGCAGCCAGGTGGGTCTTGCCGCAGCCGTATCCGCCCAGGATCACCAGCCAGCCGCTGGGGGCCTGCGCGAAGCGGCGCGCCCGCTCAAAGTTCAGGCGCAGGTTGCGGCTTTGCTCCGGCGTCAGCCCGTGCCCCTCCGTCTGGAAACTGTCAAAGGTCATGCGGGCCAAGTGGTCTAGATTGCTCAGGCTGCGCCACTCGGCGATGCGACGGGCTCGTTGCTCGGCCTCCAGATGAGGACAAGGCACCGGCACGCCGAAATCGGGATGGCCTACAGGCACGTCTCGCAGGAGAAAACCCTTGCCCTTGCAGATGGGGCATACCTCTTCACTCTGGCCCATCTCTTTGACCGTCCTTGCCCTCGGTTCAGTGCTCAATGAGGTCGGCATAGCGGCCGGAGATGTACCGTCGCCGTTGGGCTGCGGAATCGTCCTCACGTCGTCCATTTCTCCCCTCGCTGGCCCAACGCTCCAAGATAGCCTGGACGTAGCGCCAGTTGCGCTTGTTCATCCTCGCCGCCTCGCGGAACGCTTCCTCAATCCAATCCGGCGGATACCGTTGCTCCGCTTCCTGCAGTTCCTCGGCGATCATCGGTTGGAGGAGGCCGATGTTCTGTTCGTACAAGACGAAGATGTTGGGGCGCTCCACCTCTAGCCGCACCGCCGTCGGCGCGACCTCGGCCAGATCGCCCCAGTCGCCGCGTCGCAGCCTCTCTACGGCCGCGCGGCCGCCCTCGGTGTTGAGGAAGTACCAATCCTCAGACCGTCCGCCCGTTTCCATCGTTACATGGATCAACGTCCCTCGCGCTACGGCGCGCTCCAGCCCCTCTTGCAGAGCCTCCGCGGCGTCTCGTTCCGGCTCGGCCAGGCCTGCGAGGAAGCCTTCATCCGCGAGGAGCTCCGCACGGCGCACGCCAGGGGGGAAATGGGGCCGACGGCCGGCGAGCCAGAAGCAATAAAGCGTAACCTTCAGCTCGGCCAGCGTATCTATCGCCGGTAACAGCTCGCTGAAGAAGAGGCTAGGAATGCGCGTCGCGCGCAGCCTCCCGGAAGGAAAACCGGCAAAGCCTTTCATGGCCCATCCTGTTTGAGCGTTGCCACGTCCCACTTACCCCGCCTCCAGTTCGTGGCGGGTCCACTCCAGTTCCAAGAACTGGGTCAGTTCCTTGCGGAAGTAGAGGGGAACGGTGCCCGTGGGGCCGTTGCGATGCTTGGCGACGATGATCTCGGCGATGTTCTTCTTCTCCGTATCCTCTTTATACATGTCTTCCCGATAGACGAAGATCACCACGTCGGCGTCCTGTTCAATGCTGCCGCTCTCGCGCAGGTCGGAGAGGATCGGCCTTTTCTCTTGACGGGCCTCCACCGCGCGCGAGAGCTGCGAGATGGCAATGACGGGAAGGTTTAACTCGCGGGCGAGGGCTTTCAGAGAGCGAGAGATGAACGAGATCTCCTGCACTCGGTTCTCCGAACGCTCGTCTCCCCGCATCAGTTGCAGGTAATCCACGATGATCAGGTCCAGCCCGTACTCCGCATGGAGGCGGCGCGCCTTGGTGCGTACCTCCATGGGGGACATGGCGGGTGTGTCGTCAATGTAAAGCCCCGTATCGGCCAGGATGCCGGCGGCCTCGGTGAGGGTAAACCACTCGTCATCGGCGACGTTGCCCAGGCGGAGCCTTTGCGAATCTATCCCCGATTCCATCGCCAGCAGGCGTTGCCCTAACTGCTCCGCCGACATCTCCAGGCTGAAGATCGCCACATGACGACCGTATTTCTTGGCCGCGTTGTGGGCGATGTTCAGCCCCAGGGAGGTCTTGCCGACGCCCGGCCGCGCGGCGATGATGATGAGGTCCGATTTCTGTAATCCTCCCAGCAGCCTGTCCAAAGGGGTGAAGCCGGTGGGCACCCCGAGGAACTCGCCCTGGTGCCGATGCAGGTAATCTAACCGGTCCATCACCTCGTGCATGATGCGCTTCAAGGGGACCAGATCTCGCTGGATGCGGCGCTCGGCCACGCTGAAGATGAGTTCCTCGGCCCGATCTACGACCTCGTCCACCTCGCGCGACTCGTCGTAGGCCAGCGCGGCGATCTGCCCTGCCGCGGCGATGAGGCGGCGGAGGAGCGCGGTCCGCTCCACGATGCGGGCGTAGTGTTCCACATGGATGGCCGTAGGCACCGCGTTGATGAGGCTCGCGATGAAACTGCGTCCGCCCACCTCATCCAGTTGCTGGCGCCGCTCCAGTTCGTCGCACACGGTCACGAAATCTGCCGGCTCGCGTCGTTCGTGCAGGTCGTAGATGGCCTGGTAAATCCACCCGTGCCGGAGGACGTAAAAATCGTCCGCGCGCAGGAAAGGGCTGACTTTGATGATGGCGTCCGGATCAATCAGTAGGGAACCGAGCACGGCCTCTTCGGCCTCTACGTTGGCCGGAATGCTCTTGTCGGGCGCATCTTCTTTCGCCATGGCTCTCTCTTCTCCGAGAAACAAGACGGCATCTCAGAACGGAGCCCGCCTGCGCCTGAGGTGCGCGGCGTGCACCATGAATCCGAGATGCCGGCGTCGGTTCTTAGGCTCAGCGCGCAGCGGCCAGGCTTGAGGCCATCAAGAATCCTTGCCTCCGCCCCCCAGACCTTCTAGATCCAATCCCTCAATGAAATCGCGGAAGGCACTGAGGTCCTCTTCTTCCTCTTCTTCCTCCTTGCCCTTCTTGGCCGCGGCCTTGCCGGTTTCGCTCTCCGCCCCGCTCAGGTCCGCCTCGGGGACGATGCCCGCCCGTTCCATCACCTCCTCGGCGACGAAGATCGGGGCCTTGACCCGCACGGCCAAGGCGATGGCGTCGGAGGGGCGCGAATCCACTTCTATCTCCTCGCCGTCCACGTCCAGAAGGATGCGGGCATAAAAAGTGTCGTTCTGCAGATCGTTGATGACCACGTGGGAAACCTGGGCGCCCAACATGGAGATCACGCGCTTCAGGAGATCATGGGTCAGAGGGCGGGCCACCTCCACCCCCTGCAACTCAATGGTGATGGCGTCGGCCTCAAAAGGCCCGATCCAAATGGGCAGATAACGCTCGCTGTCGCTCTCTTTGAGGACCACCACGCGATGCTGAGACATCAGGCTCACGCGCACGCTGTCTATTGTGACCTCAATCATTCAAGCCCTCCTGCCTATGCCTCGGTTCTGACCGAAGCAACCGAACGGATCGTGTCCGATTATACCACAGGAGCGGAGCAAGCACAAGCCTTCTCGCCCAATCCGCTCTTGCACAGGTCAAGCCCTGACGAGGGCCAGCAGGCTCGCGTAACGCTCACCGTAGGCGAGGAGGCGAAGGCGCCTTCGGGACTCATCCACGTAGGTCAGTTCCACCCACAGGTGCTCCGCCGGCAGGAGGTCGCGCAACCGATCGGCCCACTCCACCAGGCAGATGCCGTCGCCCTGCCACAATTCTTCCAGGCCGAGGGCGCGGCCCTCGGCCACGGGGTCGTGCAGGCGGTAGGCATCCACGTGATGCAAGGTCGTCCCATCCCGCAGCGGGTACTGGTTAATCAAAATGAAGGTTGGGCTGGTGAGCGGGTCGGCGACGCCCAGGCCCCGCGCGATCCCCTGCGCCAGGCACGTCTTCCCGGCGCCCAGTTCGCCCACCAAAGCCACGACATCGCCGGCCCGCAGGTGCCGACCCAGCCGCTCGCCGAAGGCAGCGGTCTCCGCCGCGCTGTCGGTGGTAACGATGACCTCCGCGGCAGGGTTGATGCGCTCTCCGATCCTCATGGTGCATCCGTCGCAGGCACAGAAGGCCCAGGCAGCGATCCCTGGGCCTGAGATCTGGTCGGCGGGCATTCCATCAGGGCAACTGGGGCTGGAGGAGGCCGTAGTTGCCGTCATGACGGCGATAGACGACGTTCACCTCATGGGTGCGCGAGTTGTAGAAGACGAAGAAGTCGTGCCCTAGCAGTTCCATTTGCTCCACGGCTTCCTCCTCGTCCATCGGGGTCAACATGAAGCGCTTGACCCGCACGATGCGAGGGGCTTCCTCCTCGGCTTCGGCCTCAGCCTCGGAGGGGGCAGGGGCCGCCACAGCCGTCTCACCGCTCCCCTGCACACGCCGCGCGTAGCGGCGACCCTTGAAGCGCTCAATTTGGCGGTACATCTTCTCCACGACGGCATCCACCGAAGCGAACATGTCCGCCGATTTCTCCTCGGCCCTCAGGATGCGGCCGTTGGAGCGGATCGTCATCTGCACCACCTGACGATCCTGGGCGCTTTTGGTGCTTTCTACCGATAACTCCACGCGCGCCTCGTCAATCTTAGGGAGAAAACGGTCTAACTTGCCTGCCTTTTTCTCCACATACCTGCGCAACCAGTCGCTCACTTCCATGTTCTTGCCCTGGATGACTAACTGCATACGCCTGCTCCTTTCTACGAAGTGCGTGATCGCCTGGCCCCCGCCAGGCGCCGATGAGCCGTGTTCTCAAGCCGTGCGCGGCGTCATCGCCCATTCCGCATCCGTCGCGTCGGGCAACAGAACCTCACCTTGCTCCGCAGAGGGGATCACAGTACGCGCCAGCACCAATCCCCACACTGCCCGCGCCCCTGCCGCGCGCAGGGCCGCGCCACATGCCTCCAACGTCGCGCCCGTCGTGCAGATGTCGTCTATCAAAAGGACGGCGCGGCCATGCACGAGGGTTCCATCCTGACACCGAAACGCCCCTGCCACGTTCTGCCAGCGTTGCGCCGACGTCAACTCCACCTGACGCGCCGTAGGTCGCGTGCGCGCCAGGGCCCCGTCCCACACGGGCTTCCCGACGCGCCGCGCGAGAACGTGGGCCAGCAGGGCGGCTTGGTTGTATCCTCGGGCGCGCAGCCGCGCGCCATCCGCGGGCACCGGCACCAGGGCCTCCACCGGCAGCGGCTCCTGCTGCCATGCCTGCCACAGGTACTCGCCCAAGGGTTCGGCCACCGCCTGCCAACCGTGAAACTTCAGGCGCAGGATGGCGGCCCGCAAAGGCCCTGCATAACACGCAGCCGCGCGAATCCTCACCAGGGACGACGGCTCCCGCCGACACCGCTCGCACAGGCTGCCGGCTGCCAGAGGGAGAGCACAATGGGCGCACACGGGGGGCGGTAAAGGCTGTACGTGGGCCCGGCACGAGGCGCAAAACCAATCTCCCGCCCGACCACAGGACGCGCAGCGTGGGGGGAAGAGAAGATCTAAAAGAACCCGCCGCAGATCCAACAGCCAAGCAGCCCTACGCAAGGCCGGGTTCATACCTTTCTAGCACGGCCGAGATAACGCTTTTACCTCTGGGGGACCCACGTCTG
>DAOTYP010000085.1:0-5493 GCA_034434975.1 Anaerolineae bacterium
GCCTCGCTCGGCACCTCGATGTCGGCTCGTCGCATCCTGGGGCTGGAGTAGGTCCCAAGGGTCGGGCTGTTCGCCCGTTAAAGCGGTACGCGAGCTGGGTTCAGACCGTCGTGAGACAGGTCGGTCTCTATCCGCGGTGGGCGCAGGTGATTTGCGGGGAGCCGCCCCCAGTACGAGAGGACCGGGGTGGACCGACCGCTGGTGTGCCAGTTGTCCCGCCAGGGGCATCGCTGGGTAGCCAAGTCGGGCAGGGATAACCGCTGAAAGCATCTAAGTGGGAAGCTCGCCCCTAGATGAGATCACCCACCGGTCAACCGGGTAAGCGCGCCGGGAGACTACCGGCTTGATAGGCGGCAGGTGTAAGGGCAGCAATGCCTTGAGCCAAGCCGTTACTAATGCGCGAGGGCTTAATCCGTCAGCTTGAGGCGTGGGGGGAAGTTCCTGCATTCTGTTCAGTTCTTAGGGTGCTAGGCCGCACCTTGTCATAAGCCCACAACAGGCTCTGTTGGTGACTTGAGCGGAGGGGGTACACCCAGTCCCATCCCGAACCTGGTCGTTAAGCCCTCCAGCGCCGATGGTAGTCGGGGCGCGAGCCCCCGCGAGAGTAGGTCGTTGCCAACGGAGCCTGTTTTATTTGCCGCTGAGCCGCGTGTCTCTACGCGGCTCGTTTGCTTATTCCCGCCGGCCCAGGTATAATCTCCCCATGATGCGGACGCTCCGCGCGCTGGTAACGGGGTTGGGCCTCTTGGCCCTGGCGGGCGTCGCGGCCTTCGTGGGCTTCATCTGGCGCATTGACCGCTACGGCCATGTCGACGGGGCCCGCCCTGCCGATGTCATCATCATCTTAGGCGCGCGGGTGCGGCCTGACGGCCAGCCGGGCTCCGATCTCCTGAGTCGCACTTACCACGCGTTGGACCTCTACCAGGCCGGCTACGCCAAGCACATCATCTGCACGGGCGGCTTCGCCGGCGATCGCCTTTCCGCCGCCGCCGTGGCCTGCCGCTTCGCCACGGAGCACGGCGTTCCGCCCGGGCAGGCCTGGCTTGCCGCCGGCACCTCCAGCACCGCCGAGGACGCCGCCGCGGCGGCAGAGGTCATGCGCGCGCGGGGGTGGCAGACGGCCATCCTGGTCAGTCATCCTTTGCATCTCTACCGGGCGGCCTGGCATTTTCGGCGGCTGGGGATCGTGGTTTACCCCAGCCCGACCACTACGGAGGTGGAGCGCATCGCCTGGCCGCTGCGCCTTTATTACGCTGGCCGCGAGGCTGTCGCCATCCTGTGGAGCGTGGCCGAGGGGTGGGGGATGCCTCGTGCATGGGCAACCTGGGTGCGGAGTTGGTGGAGTCGGTTGAGTCGGCAGATGTGGGGAGAGTCGTTATGAGGTGGGATCAGGTTCAGGAAGCACGCCACGTTTTGCGCAAGGAAACGGGGGTCATTTACAAAGATTGGGGCGGGCGCATTCCCATCGTCCTTACCTATGCCAACACCTACTACATCGGGATGTCCAGCCTGGCCCTGCATGTCCTCTATCGCGCCTTCAACGCCCATCCCGATGTCGTTTGCGAGCGGGCTTTTTGGAACCCGCGCCGAGCGCGCGAGCCCGTCATCTCCCTGGAGTCGCAGCGGCCCGTCACCGATTGCGCGGTGTGGGCCTTCACCATCTCCTATGAGATGGACTACTTTCACCTGGTGGCCATGCTGCGCCAGGCCGGGATGCCGCCCCTGGCCGCCGACCGCGATGAGTCGTGGCCTCTCGTCATCGGCGGCGGCCCCGCGCTCAGCGCCAATCCGGAGCCCGTCGCTCCCTTCTTTGATGCCATCGTCATCGGCGAAGGCGAGGAGGTCATTGGCCCTCTGGTGGACGCCCTGCGGGCCCACGCCGGCGATAAGGGGGCCATCCTGACGGCGCTGGATGGGCTCCCCGGCTTTTACGTGCCGTCGCTGAGGGGCGCCCAGGGGGGCCGAAGCCGGCCTCCCGTCCAACGCCTCTGGGTGCGAGACCTGACGCGCCAACCCACGGTCTCCTGCATCTTGACGCCCGACACCGAGTTCGCCGACCTTTACCTGATGGAGATCGCGCGCGGCTGCGGTCGCGGCTGCCGCTTCTGCTTGGCCGGCTACGTGTATCGCCCGCCGCGCGAGGTGCCGTTGGCAGCGCTGTTGGCGTGGGCGCGCGAGGGGCTGAAGCGCTGGCGCAAGATCGGCCTGGTCAGCGCCGCCGTCTCCGACTACTCGGAGATTGATGAACTCGCCATTCGCCTGCGAGAGATGGGCGCGAAGATCAGCGTCTCTTCCATGCGGGTAGATCCCATCTCCGTACCCTTGGTCAAGGCGTTGGCCGAGAGCGGCACGCAGACCCTCACCATCGCGCCGGAAGCGGGCTCCACCCGCCTGCGAGAGGTCATCAACAAGCCGCAGACGGACGAACAACTCCTGCATGCGGTGGAATTGGCGGAATCGTTGAAATTCCCGCAACTCAAGATGTACTTCATGATCGGCCACCCGACCGAGACGGAAGAGGACATCCAGGCCTTGATAGACCTGGCGCTGGCCGCGCGCCGCCGCTTCAGTCGTCGCCTGGTGTTGGATGCCACGCCTTACGTGCCCAAGCCGCACACGCCCTTCCAATGGGAGGCGATGACCCCTGCCGAGGTGGTGAGGGCGCGCCAGGAGCGCATCAAGCGGGCCCTGGCCTCGCAGCGGATCGTGGTGCGGGCCGAGAGCCCCGAATGGGCCGAGGTGCAGGGCGTCTTGGCGCGGGGCGACCGTCGGTTGGCTCACGTGTTGCTCAGCATGGAGGCGTTATCCCTCGCGGCCTGGGAGGAGGCGCAGGCCGACGCAGGCCTGACGGCGGACGAGTACCTGCGCGCGCGGACGCCCGGCGAGCCGCTACCGTGGGACATCGTGGCAAGCGGCGTGGCGGAGGGTTTCTTCCGCTACGAACTGCGCCATGCCCGTAGAAACGACCTGACTCCCGGCTGCCCACCGCAGGCGCAAGGCTGCCTGAGGTGCCAAGCCTGCGACAGCGATTGGGCCTTCCGATCGGGGGCTGGGAGGAAGCCTTGGGTCGCGCCTATCTCGCTGCTGGAGCCGTCTTTGACGTAGAGCGTCGTGGGGCGCATGGACAGGTGATATCAGATACCGCCGGTCTTCTTCCCTTGTATCGTTTTGCCTCCCTGGCCGTGTTCCCGGAACTGGTGCACGCGGTGGCCACGCGCCACGGGGGCGTCAGCCGCGGCCCTTTTGCCAGCCTGAACGTGAGCCGCAGCGTGGGAGACGCGCCGGAGGACGTGCTCGTCAACCGGCAAAGGCTCTGCCAGGCGGTGGGGGTGCCACCGGAGGAACTGGTAACCGCTGGACTGGTGCATGGCACGCGCGCGCTCCCTGTTGGCCCTGCCGCCCGCGGGCATCTCATGCTGGGCACCGACGCGCTCGTTACCGCCGCTTCCGGCGTTCCCCTGATGTTGTGCTTCGCCGATTGCGCGCCCATCATCCTCTACGATCCGGTGCGGCGGGTGGTGGGGTTGGTCCATGCGGGCTGGCGCGGGACGCTGGCGGGCGCGGCTGTGGCTGCGGTGCAGCAGATGGCTGCCTCTTACGGCAGCCGTCCGGCGGACCTGCGCGCGGCCATCGGCCCTGCCATCGGCCCTTGCTGCTATGAGGTAGGGCCGGAGGTAGTGACGCGCGTGCGGGCGGTCTTCTCGGAGGCAGCGCCGTCCCTTTTGAGCGACCTTCGCGGCGATCGCGCCCATTTCAACCTCTGGGAGGCCAATCGGCGTCTTCTCTTGGCGGCGGGCGTCGGTCAAGTGGAGGTGGCCGGCCTCTGCACGGTCTGTCATCGCGACGAGTTCTTCTCCCATCGCGCAGACAACGGCCGTACGGGGCGCTTCGGGGTGGTGGTGATGTTGCGCGCGCCGGAGGGGAACGGATGAGCGTGGATCTTCTCCGCGCCAACCTGGCGCGCGTGCAAGAGCGGATCGCGGCGGCGGCGCGACGGGCCGGCCGCGACCCCGACGGGATCATCCTGGTTGGCGTGAGCAAGACCCATCCGCCGGAGGTGGTGGAAGCGGCCTACCTGGCGGGCCTGCGCCACTTCGGCGAGAATCGCGTGGAGGAGGCGGCGCCCAAGTTGCGCGCCGTGGCGGAATGGATCCGCGCGCAGAGGCGGGAGGCCGATCCGCCGATCTGGCACATGATCGGCCACGTGCAGAGCCGCAAGGCGGAGGATGTGGTCGGCCCTTATGCCTTGATCCATTCGGTGGATACCGTCAAACTGGCGCGGCGGCTGGATCGTTTCGCCTTGGCGGCGGGGCGTCGGCTTCCCATCTTGCTGGAGGTGAACGTGAGCGGCGAGGCCAGCAAGTACGGCTTCTCGCCGGCGGAGGTGGCGGCGGCGCTGGCCGAGATCACGACCCTCTTCGCCTTGGAGGTGCGGGGGCTCATGACGATGGCGCCCATCGTGCCCGAGCCGGAGCGCGCGCGCCCCGTCTTCCGGGCGTTGCGCGCCCTGCGGGATGACCTGGCCCGCCGTTTCCCGCAGGTTGACCTGGGTCATCTTTCTATGGGCATGACCGACGATTTTGAGGTCGCCGTGGAGGAAGGGGCGACCATCGTGCGCATCGGGCGCGCGATCTTCGGCGAGAGGCGGGCCTGAGCGCGTTGATTGGATGGGGTTCAGCAAACATGGATACCGACAACAGCCACCTGCGAAACTCTCACCTCGCTTTCATCGGCGGGGGCGTCATGGGGGAGGCGATGATCCGGGCGATCCTGGGCCGAGACCTCGTGGCGCGGGAGCAGATCATCGCCAGCGATCCGCTGGCCGACCGGCGCCGAGAACTCTCCAACCTGGGCGTCGGCACGACCGCCGACAATCGCGAGGCGGCGAGCCAGGCCGACATCCTGATCCTGAGCATCAAACCGCAGGTGCTGCGCAAAGTGTTGGAGGAACTGCGCGGCTATGTGCGGCCGGAGACCTTGGTGTTGAGCATCGTGGCGGGGGCGCGGGTGAAGGCCATCTCGCGTGGGCTAGGGGGCCACGAGGCCATCGTGCGGGCGATGCCCAACACGCCGGCGCAGATCGGTCAGGGGATGACGGTCTGGATCGCGACGCCCGCGGTGACGCCGGCCCAACACGCTTCTGCCCGGGCCATCCTCGGCGCGATGGGCGAGGAGTTGTGGGTAGACGATGAAGGCTACCTGGACATGGCGACGGCCCTCAGCGGCACCGGCCCCGCCTACGTCTTCCTGTTCATGGAGGCGCTGATTGACGCTGGCGTGCACATGGGCTTCTCGCGCCGCGTGGCCCAGCAGTTGGTGCTGAAGACGATGGAAGGCTCCGTCGCCATCGCCAAACAGACCGGCCAGCACCCGGCCATCTTGCGCAACGCGGTGACCTCGCCTGGAGGGACCTCGGCAGAGGCGCTCTACCAGCTGGAGAAGGGCGCGCTGCGCACCATCGTCTCCAAGGCGATCTGGGCAGCCTACCAGAAA
>DAOTYP010000086.1:0-8386 GCA_034434975.1 Anaerolineae bacterium
CGCGCCGGTTGACGAACCAATCCATCAGGTGAGGCATCGCTCCCCGATAACTTGGTTCAACGGGCAGGCCTTCGGCCATGAGCGCCTGGCAGAAGGTCTCTTTGTCGCAGAGCGCCTTGTCCGCGTGAAACTTGATCCGCAAGAACCAGTAACTCGGCTCCGCGTCGGGGATAGGGGCAGGGATGGAGAGAACATCCAGGCCCTGTATCCCATCCTTGATCTGCTCCACGATGGCGCGGCGGCACTTGACCTGCGCCGGCAATTTGCGTAACTGCACTCGACCGATGGCGGCCGCCAGGTCGGTCAGGTTCAAGTTCAGCGCGGCCATCACGTTGGTCGTTCCGGCCGGAAGGAAGAAGGGCTTTCCCCGATCCGATGCCCGCCGCACCGCCCGGTAGATGGCCTCGTGACGGGTATAGACGAGCCCGCCCTGGCCGCCGGTACAGTGATGCTTGCCGAACATGGTGGAGAAACAGGCGACATCGCCGAAGGAACCGACCGGCCTACCGTGAAGCATGGCCCCGTGAGCCTGGGCGCAATCCTCCACGACAGGGAGGCCATGCCTCCGGGCCACAGCCATGATCCCCTCCATGTCTACCGGCTCACCGGCGACGTGGGCCACGACGATGGCGCTGGTCAGAGGGGAGATCAGGGCCTCCACCTGCTGCGGGCCGGTGTTGTAGCCGTCCGGCACCGCATCGGCGACGACGGGCACGAGGTTCAGCAGAGGGATCGGCATCATCCCGCCGGGGTCCGTCACCGCGCCGACGATGACCTCCGTGAAGGGCCGCAGGGAAAGCGCCTTCAAGGCGACATAGAGCGCGGCAGAGCCGGAGTTGACGCCATCCGCGTAGCCGCCGCCCATGAAGCGGACAAACTCCTCGCAGTAAGCAGCCTCTTCCGGCCCGTTGTAACCCATGTAGCCTGGAGGGATGTCGCCGGCGATCACGCGATCCAGGAAGGCGTCTACCGCGGCCTTTTCCTCTAGGCCGATGTGCCCCCGCTGCGGCCAAGGGTCGGTGCGAACTTTAGGGCCACCGTAAAGGGCCAGTTGAGAGAGACGACCTGAGGTCAGCGTCACGGCCTGGCTCCTCAAACTGTAAAAGATGAGTGGCCAGCTCAGGGATCGCGATCCTCATCGCGAGGATGCGCCCTCGGCAAAGCCTCGTTCATGCTGCCGGAGCGGAAGCCGGCCAGGTCCAGCGTCACGAAGACGTAACCGACCGCGCGCAACCCCTTGACGATCTCCTCGCGCCGCGCCAAGACCGCTGGCAACATTTCAGGTTCCACCTCAATCCGCGCCAGGTTGTCGTGATGCCGCACCCGCAACTGCCGAAAGCCGAGGGAACGCAAGAAGGCTTCCGCTTCCTCTATTTGGCGCAGCGCTTGGATGGTTACCGGCCGCCCGTAGGGGATGCGGCTGGCGAGACAGGCCATCGCCGGCTTATCCCAGTTGGGCAAGCCCAGGCGGCGGGCCAAGGCCCGCACCTCCGCCTTCGTGAGGCCGACCTCCTGGAGGGGTGAACGGACGCCGTGCTCGCGCGCGGCCCTCTGGCCTGGCCGGAAATCGCCCACGTCGTCGGCGTTCATGCCGTCCAAGATGAATCGGTAGCCGCGCGCGGCGGCCATCGGCGCCAGCACACCGTACAACTCGCCCTTGCAGAAATAGCAGCGGTTGCTGGGGTTGGCCGCGTAGTGGGGATTATCCAACTCGTGGGTCTCTATGAAAAGGTGCGGCACCCCGATCAGGCGGGCCAGGCTGGCGGCCTCCTCTCGCTCGGCCGCGGCCAGACTGGGCGAGATGGCCGTCACGCCCAGGGCATCGCGGCCTAGCACGTCGTACGCGACCTTCAAGACCAACGTGCTGTCCACCCCACCGGAAAAGGCTACGATCACTCGCCCCATGCCCGCGATCAGCGCTTGCAACGCCTGATGCTTAGCCGTTACGCTCGTCTCATCCGCTCCTTGCCCACTTTCTTCCACCAATGAAATGGGCATCCGCATCGTCTCGGTCTCCTCCATAATTTCCCATCTCCTCCCAAGCAACTCAGACGACTTTTCCGTCAGCGCAAAATCTTGCTCAAAAAGAGTTTCGTTCGCTCGTGCTGCGGGTTGGTGAAGATGCGTTCGGGGTCTCCCTCCTCCACGATCCGCCCTTCGTCCATGAAGACGATGCGATGGGCCGCGGCCCGGGCGAAGCCCATCTCGTGGGAGACGACGACCATCGTCATCCCCTCCCTCGCCAGGTCCAACATGACATCCAAGACCTCTTTGATCATCTCCGGATCCAGGGCGGAAGTCGGCTCATCAAAGAGCATGATCTTCGGCTGCATGGCCAACGCGCGCGCGATGGCCACCCGTTGCTGCTGGCCGCCCGACAGTTGCGCAGGGTAACTGTTCGCCTTCTCGGGGATGCCGACCTTCCGCAAAAGGTCGTGGGCGATCCTCTCCGCCTCGGCGAGGCTACGGCGGCGCACGATGCGTTGGGCCAGGACGATGTTGCCCAAGACGGTCAGGTGGGGAAAGAGGTTGAATTGCTGGAAGACCATTCCCACCTCAGCCCGCACCCGATTGATGTTTTCCGCCTGCGTGAGAGGGATGCCATCCACAACGATGCGGCCCCGATCCAGCGTCTCCAGGTGGTTGATGGAGCGCAGGAGCGTGGATTTGCCGGAGCCGCTCGGCCCCACGATCACCACGACCTCGCCCCGCTTGACCCTCAGGCTGACGCCCGCCAGCGCCCTCACCCGCCCAAAACTCTTGTGGGCATCCTCTATGATGATGATGTCATTTTCCAACCGACATCTTCCTTTCAATGTATGAGACCACCCGAGACGAGAAGAGGGTCATCACCAGGTAGATCAGGGCGACCACGCTCCAGGTCTCCAGGCTGAGGAGAGTGCTAGACATGAACTCGCGGCCCCGGCGGGTCAGATCGGCCACCGCCACCGCCGACACCAAGGATGAATCCTTCAGGAGCGCGACGAACTCGTTGCCCACCGGCGGCAGGATCACCCGCACCGCCTGCGGCAAGATGACATAGCGCATGGCCTGGGCGTAGCTCATGCCCAGAGAGCGGGCGGCCTCCATCTGACCTTTGGGGATAGATTGAATGCCGGCACGGTAAATCTCCGACATGTAAGCCCCGTAGCAGATGGTAAAGCCGAAAACGGCGGCAACGAAAGGGTCCAGCTGGACGCCGATGAGGGCCTCCGCCGGGCCGGCGAGGGCCGGGATCGCGCCAGCCAAGGCCCGGCCAACGGCGCTGAGGAGCTGGGGCGAAGCGTAATAAATAAAAAGGAGTTGCACCAAAAGCGGGATGCCGCGAATGATCTCCACGTAAAGGGAGGCTATGCCGTGAATGATGGGATTCTTGGCGATGCGCCCCAAGCCACCGATCAGACCGGCGATCAAAATCAGGACGAAGGAAACGACGGTGATGCGAATCGTAACCCACAGGCCATCGGTCACGAAAACGACGATCCGTCGGAAGGGATCGGGTTTGCCGAGGACCAGAAACGCCAACAGGCCGGCGACGGCGATCACCAGGAGCCACCAGGTATCAAAGCGGACCGCGACGCGCTCAGGCTCGGCCGGCTTCGGAACCAGTTGAGGAGCCTCGTAATCTGGCAAGGTCTTGACCCTCCCCATCGGGCCTACGTGTAAGGCGGCAGGCCGGGCTCAACGTCTCCCGGCCTGCCCGGTGGTTAGGAAATCCGGAACCTGACGCAAGGGGACAAAGCGGGCGCGCCCGACTCCCCTATGCTGCGCTTGACCTCACTGCTGCGTAGCGAACCAGGCCATCCACTTGGTTTCCAAATCCTTGATGAGCCCCTTGTCCTTGACGGCCTTCAAGCCCTTGTTGATGTCGGCCAAGAGTTTCGTGTTCCCCTTCTTGACGGCGATGCCATACTGCTCATCGGTGAAGGGCTGGCCTACGGCCTTCAGTTTGCCTTCGTATTTGCGCACGTAGCCGAGGGCCAAGGGGTTGTCAGCCACGACGGCCTCTACTTGGCCGTTGACCAGGTCCAGGTACGCGGAGCCGATGTCATCGTAGGTTTTCAGGGTGGCGCCCAACTTCTCGGCCTCTATCGCGCCGGTGGTCCCGACCTGGGCCCCCACTTTCTTGCCTTTCAGATCGGCAGGGCCGTTGATGGTGGTGTTTGTGCTCTGCACGACGACCAGTTGACCTGCGCTGAAGTAGGGATCGGAGAAGAGCATGTTCTTCTTGCGGTCTTCGGTGATGGTGATGGACGAGATCGCCGCATCGTACTGGCCGCTGGCCATCCCCGCGAGGAGCGGATCAAAGGGAACGTTTTTGTACTCCACCTCAAAGCCGGCTTCCTTGGCGATGGCGTTCATCAGGTCAATGTCAAAGCCGACGATCTCTTTGGTCTTCTCATCCACGAACTCAAAGGGAGGCCAGGTGGCGTCGGTGGCCACCACGTACTTCTTCGGCTTCGCGGTGGCGCACCCACTGAGCGCGGTCACGCAGAGCGCAACCACGAGCAAGAGGTAAAAGATCTTCGTGCCTCTCATCCTTTTCCTCCTTGCGCAGATTAGGAGATAAGGCCGCTTCCGCTGAGGAAACGGCGCCGCCCCTCGCAGCAGTGGTTACAATTCACGCATTATACCACAGAACCGCAGAGATACCACATCCGCGAGAGGCGACGGTATGGAGTTGAACTGAACGCGCGCCTCGGCTTCAAGGCGTCCCTTGCCTAGCCCACACGGCCGCGCGCAAGAAAGTAGACGATGCTGGCGAAAAAACGCCCTTCGGCGATGCGCGTCTTCAGTTCGCCCACCCAGGCATCGTGCTCCGCGGGGGTGATGCCCCCTCCCTCGCGAGCCACCTGCGCGGCCCGCCACAGGGACTGGGTCAACGCAGCCCCCTTATCCCGTGCCACGACGGCGACGGGGGTGATGCTCACATCCCGCAGCCCCGCCGCCACCATGCGAGCCAGCAAGCGCCGTCCGCTCCAGTTATCGCCGCCATGATGATCGGCCCGCCAGTGTAGGAGGCGGCGGGTGAGTTCGCGATCCGGGTGATCCACCGCGACCGTGTCAAAGTCCCAATCCATCAGCACGATCCGCCCTCCAGGCCGCACCACGCGCGCCATCTCGCGCACCACGACCTCCGGCTCCGCCACATGCAACAGGAGACGCGCGGCGAAGGCGCCGTCAAAACCGTTGTCCGCATAGGGTAAGGCCTCGGCCATGCCCACTACATAGTGGACGCGGTCGCTTAGTCCGTGCTCCAAGGCGTAGCAACGGGCGACAGCAGCGAAGAGAGGTGAGGCCTCCAGGCCGATGACCTGGCCGTCGGGCGCTACATCAGGAGCCATCAGACGGCAAAGAACGCCGGTTCCACTCCCGACCTCCAGCAACCTCTCCCCCGGCGCAGGCGCCAGCACCTCGCGGATCTTGGCGTTGACTTGCATCTGGTCAGGACAGCGGGCTTGCTCTTCTAGGAACTCCGCCATCCGCATCGCCTCGGTTGCACCGAGGGAGGAGGAGATAGACCAAGCATTGTGATGGCTCATGGGATAAAGCTCTGGCTCCAACCTATCGCCTTGTATTATAGCATACCGATCCCCATGGAGGGCAGAAAGAGCACGAGCGACCCAGAAAGGGGCATTCCTAAATTGACAGCCGGGCCGATCTGTGGTATGTACATCTTGTATGCACAAGTAGACAGGCATCCAGGCGCAAACGGGCAGGAGAAGAAACGCGTGTCGGTGATTGACAAGAGGCTCGCCATCCCCTACTACGAGCAACTGGCCGAACTTTTGCGCCGGCAGATCGGCGAGCGGATCGCACGAGGCGAGGTCTATCGCCTCCCCTCCGAGAACGAGCTGGCCAGGCGGCACGGGATCAGCCGCGCCACCGTCCGCCATGCGCTGGATGTGCTGGAACGCGACGGGTGGATCTATCGGGAGAAGGGCGTCGGCTCTTTCGCCGCCGTTCGGCGCGTGGAACACGAACTGACGCGCCTGGTCTCCACTACAGAGGACATGCGCCAGCGCGGTTGGGCCCTCGTTTCCAAGGTCGTCAGCCTAGAGCAAGTGATTGCCCCTCCCCACGTTGCCCGCGCTCTGGAATTAGGGGAGGGTGCCCGCGTCTACGTCTTGTGCCGTTTGCGCATCGTGGATGATGCTCCCCTATGCGTGCAGACCGCCCATCTTCCTGCCCATTTGTGCCCCGCCCTGGAAGAGAACGACCTTACCAGCTCCCTCTACCGCCTGCTGGAGAGCCGTTACGGCCTGCGCTTGTGGACGGCCCAAGAGACGTTGCGCGCGCGCGGTGCAACCCATTGGGAAGCCAGGCTGCTGCAAGTGCGGGAGGGCGCGCCGGTCATGTACACCGAAAGGGTCACCTACGCGTCTACCGGCGTGCCGGTGGAATACCTGGAAGCGGTCTGGCGTGGCGACCGCTATGACTTCAAAGTCACGTTGTCAAGGCCGCCGTCGTAGCCGCTCCGGCTTTCGTCGGGAAGTCAGCCTGAAAAACTGGGAGGGAAACCGTGGTTAAACAACTTTACGATCCCCACATGTTCAACTACATGTGGGAAAGCCTGGATCAGGATCGTTTCGTCGTCGGCACCTACTACGTGGAAGACGTCAAAGAGGATGCCGAATTCATGGATCACCTGGCGCAAATCCAGCGTCTGGCCCTGGAGGGTTCCACCGCATCCTGGATGGAGATCAAGGAAGAGACGCCAGAGGTGCGGGAGCGGCTGTGCAGCAAGGTGTTGAACTACCTGGAAATCCCCGCGCCGAAGGGCACCAAGAAAGCCATCGTACAACTGGCCTTCCCCATCGCCGCTTGGGAGGAGAACGTTAACGTCCCCATGATGCTCCTTTCTATCATGGGGAACATCCCGGCGTTCCCGACGAACCTGCGGATGTTGGACCTCTACGTGCCGCGCAGCGTCGCTGCCAAATTCAAGGGGCCCAAATTCGGCATTGAGGGGCTGCGGCAGAGGTTAGGCGTCTACGACCGCCCCCTCGTCTTGCAGATCATCAAGCCGAAGATGGGAATGACCCCTGAGGAGACGGCAGCTCAGGTGTATCAGACCGCGCTGGGTGGCGCAGATCTGGTCAAAGACGACGAGATGTGTAGCGAGCTCGCGAACTGTCGCTTTGAGGACCGCCTAGAAGCGGTGCTGAAGGCGCTGGACAAGGCTGAGCGGGAAACGGGTCACAAGACGCTCTACATGGTCAGCATCACCGACGAGGTCAACCGCGTGGTAGACAAATGCCGACGGGCCGTGCAAATGGGCGCCACCGGCCTCCTTCTGGCCTACTCCGCCGGCCTCTCCGCGCTGAAGGTGCTGGCCGACGATCCGGAGATCAACGTGCCGATCCTCCTCCACGTCTCCCACATGTTGGCCCTGCTCCCGCGCATGAACTTCCCCGTCCTGGCCAAATTGTGCCGGCTGTGCGGGGCCGACATGATGCTCACCCCCTCCATGTGGTCCAGCATCCCCGTTGCCTCGCCGGAGGAGTCGTTGCGCGTGGCGCAGACGCTTCAAGCACCTTTCTACCACATCAAGCGCACCTGGCCCATGCCCGCAGCAGGGATGTACCCCGGCCTGGTGGATGTGCTCATTCAGGAGCACGGCATTGACTTCATCGTGCCGGCAGGCGGTGGCATACTCGGCCATCCGATGGGCTACAAGGCAGGCGCCATGGCTTGGCGGCAGGCTATTGATGCCGTCCTGTCAGGCATGACCCTGCAAGAGGCCGCCCGGAAGTATCCCGAGTTTCGCGCCGCCGCCGAACTGTGGGGCATCCGCCAACGCCCTCAGGCCATTTGGGGTTATGCGGGACCTGGCTACCATCCCAAGTTCGCGCCGAAGAATCTGTAGGAAGACACCGTTCCTGAAGGCAAGAACATGAACAACCGCGAGCGTTTCCACCGCATCCTCAGCTTCTCATCCGTAGATAGAGGGTTCAACCACGAATTGGGCCTTTGGGGCCCAACCCTTGACCGCTGGCGGCAAGAAGGGTTGCCCGAGGACGTGTACATCGGCGACCTGATAGCCGGCTGCGAGTACTGGGGCATCGACCGCGTCGGCTATCTTCCTCTCCGCGTCCTAGACATGATGCCTCCCTTCAAAGAGGAGGTGATCGCGGAGGATGAACGCTACCTGGTGAAACGCTATGCAGACGGCCATGTGACGCGGGCCCTCAAAGAAGGCGAGGCCCACGGCACGCGCGCCTCCATGGATCAGTACCTGTCGTGGGCAGTGGAAGATCGCGCCAGTTGGGAGGATGTCAAACGACGCTACAATCCGCACTCCCCCGCCCGCTACCCCGAATGGTGGGAAGACGTGAAACGTTGCTTGGCGGGACGGGATTACCCCCTGGCCGCGACCCACAAC
>DAOTYP010000087.1:0-27416 GCA_034434975.1 Anaerolineae bacterium
CCTGGAGGTGGAGGCCGGGGAGTTCCTGTGCATCATGGGGCCGTCCGGCTCCGGCAAGTCCACCCTGCTGAACCTGATCGGCGGGCTGGACCGGCCTACAGGCGGGAGCCTGATCGTCGCCGGGGAGGACATCCAGGCGTTAGACGAGGATGCGCTGGCAGCCCATCGTCGGCGGCGCGTCGGCTTCATCTTCCAGAGTTTCAACCTGGTGCCGACCATGACCGCGCTGCAAAACGTGGAATTCCCTGCCCTCTTCGCCCGCATCCCGCCCAAGGTACGGCGCGCCCGCGCCCAGGAACTCCTGGAACGGGTAGGCCTGGGAGACCGCTCTCATCACAGGCCGGTAGAACTCTCCGGCGGCGAGCAGCAGCGGGTCGCCATCGCCCGTGCCCTGATGAACGACCCAGCGATCATCCTATGCGACGAGCCGACCGGCAACCTGGACTCGCACACGGGCCGCGAGGTGATGGGCCTGCTGGCCCAAACGAATCGGGAGGGCCGTACCCTCCTGGTGGTCACCCACGACCCGAACATAGCCCGCTTCGCCAGCCGCGTCATCCGGCTGCGAGACGGCCAGATCGTGCACGACGAAGCCGGAGAGAACGCAGACCCTTTCCTCTCCCCGGCGCGAGGAGAAGAGGTGGTAAAGAGTGCATAGAGGTCCGGTCTCACACGTTTCCCAACATAGAGCCCAACTGGGTCGCCATATGATGCGCTACACGCTCATCGCCATCGTGCTCCTCTCGCTCTTGGCCGGAGCCCGGCCGAGCGCGGCGCAGGAGGCTACGCCGTCGCCGACCCGCCCGCTCATCTTCATCCGCTCTTACCAGACCGAGCCTGCCACCGTCCAGGCCAACGGCACCTTTGAACTGATCCTGGAACTCCACAACATCGGCTCGGCAGGCGCGCGCGACATCCTTGTTACCATCACCAGCGATCGCTTCATCCCCTTGCGCACCAGCAGCGTGAAGGCGCTGGGAAGCCTGCAGGTGAACGAGCACGGCGGCGTCTCGCAGACCCTGCGGGCCGCGCCCGACGTGGAAGAGGGGACTTACGCGGTGACGGTGCGTCTGGACTACCGCGACGCCGCCGGCTTCGGCTACAGCAGCACGGAGACGGTCGGCGTCACCGTCGGGCCTAAGCCGAAGCCGGGACGCCCCCAGTTGGTGATCCAACAGGTGAGCACTGAGCCGCAGACCCTGGCCCCGGGCCTTCCCTTCACCATGACCGTCGTCGTGCGCAACGTGGGCACGGGCATGGCCCGTCGCGTGCTCTTGACCGCCGGCGGCGGAGATGCCCCCTTCGCGTCCGTCGGGGCGACCAACGTGCGCGCCCTGCCGGACCTCGCCGTCGGGAACGCCTACACCGCTACGTTGGCCCTGGTCACGAGCCGCAACGCCAAGGCCGGCCTCTATCCCTTCAGCCTGAAACTGGAGTATGACGACGCGGCCAGCACGCCGACCCACACGACCTCTGACCAACATGTGGCCTTGGCCGTTGTCGCCAAGGACACGCCACAGCCGCAGCCTATCGTCGCCAGTTACAGCACCGAACCCGCCGTCTTGACGCCCGGCTCCCCTTTCACCCTCACCCTTGCCGTACAGAACGCGGGCGAGGCCGAGGCGCGCCGCCTGACGGCCAGCCTGGGCGGCAGCGGCGCAGCCGGCAGCACGAGCGGCACTGGCGGACAGGCGACCGCCGCCACAGGCCCCTTCGCGCCCCTCGGTTCCGGCAACCGCAAGGTGTTGGGAACGCTCGCGCCCGGCGCAACCCAGGTGGTCACGCAAACCTTCGTGGTGGACGGCGCGGCCAAAGGCGGCGTGTACACCTTCCCCATCGTCTTTGAGTTTGAGGACGGCGAGGGCGCGGCCAAGACCGACGCGCAACTCATCAGCCTCCTCGTGCGCACCGTGCCGCAATTGCAGATCGGCCTCTACCAGCCGTTGCCGCCCATCTTCGTCGGCCAGCCGTTTCCAATCCCGCTGGAGGTGCTGAACGTCGGCCGCGACCGCGCGAACCTTACCACCGTGGAGATCACCAGCGCCGACCTAGAGTTGCAGCAAAACTCCCGCTTCTTCGGCCCGTTAGACCCGGGCACGTCGGATGTGCTGGATGCGCTGGGCATTCCCCGGCGAGCGGGGCGCGCCATTGCAACGGTAGTCGTGCGCTACATGGACGACTTCAACAAGCCAGCGGAGTTGACGCATGAGTTGGTCTTTGAGGTACAGGAGGGGAGCGGCGTTGGGCCGCCCGAGCCGACGGGGCCAGAAGGGCCGGGGAAGCCCGGCGTCCCGGGCGTGGAGCCGCCGAAGCCGACGCGCCCCGCCTGGCTGCGCGCGCTGCGCGGCTTCCTGGGGTTGGGAAGCGATTGAATGAGGGGCGCTAAAGGATGTCGTTCGGCGATCTCCTTCGCACCGTCTGGTCTAACCTGAACCGGATGCGCGGGCGCGTCGCCCTCACCGCCATCGGCGTCACCATCGGCACGGCGGCGGTCTTGGTGCTCGTGTCCCTCGGCGTCGGCCTCCAGAGGAGCGCCACGGGCAGCCTGGGGAGCATCGGCGATTTGACCCGCATCACCGTCATGCCCCGTCAAGGCGCCGGCGGCGGGCCGGTCGTCATCGTAGAGCCGATCAGGGGAGGCGGGGGGAGCACGACGCGACGGGGCGCATCCTCCGGCGGCGCCAAACAGCCTCTTCTCAACGACGAAGCCCTGCAACGGATCGCCGCGCTGGAAGGGGTGCTCGTCGTCACGCCCTTCCAGAACATCAACGCACCCTACACCCTCTTCGCCCATCGCAGCCAGGGTTACGCGAACGTCGTCGGCATAGACCCCGCCGTAGCGGACAAACTGGGCTGGAAACTGGCGAGCGGAACCCTCTCATTGGCCAGCGGCCAGGCCGTAGCCGGCGCGCGCATCGGCGACGGCTTCTTTGATCCGCGCCGCGGCCGCCCCCTGCCGATCCGCGACCTGCAAGGCCTCTCCCTCAAACTAGAGGTGCAGCGCTACGGGGCGGAAGGCGTAACCGGCACGCGCACCCAACGCCTCACCATCGTCGGCGTCTTGCAGCCCCAAGGCGAAAGCGATTACCAGATCTTCTTGCCGCTCAAGGACGTGCTCGCGCTCAACGACTACGCCCAGGGTAAGCGTTTTGACCCTAAGAAGGACAGCTACAGCCAGGCCATCGTCAAGACCGTCTCTTCCCGCCAGGTGCCGCTGGTGCAGCAGAAGATCCGGGAGATGGGCTTTGATGCTTACTCCCTTCAGGATGCGGTGCAAGGGGTGAACACCTTCTTCCGCGTTTTGCAGGCCATCCTAGGCGGCATCGGTGGCATCGCGCTCCTGGTGGCCGCGGTCGGCATCGCCAACACCTTGACGATGGCGATCTACGAGCGCACCAGGGAGATCGGGCTGATGAAGGCGTTGGGCGCGACCAATCGCGACGTGATGAGCATCTTCCTGGGTGAAGCGGGGTCTATCGGCTTTCTCGGCGGGGTCGTGGGGGCCCTCTGCGGCTTGGGCGCCGGCGTCGTCATCAACCTCTTCGCCGCCAGCGCCCTCAGCAACCCCACCCCCGGCATGCCCGTCTCCGTGTTGCCAGGGGGCGGCACGGGAGCCATCATCCACACGCCCTTGTGGCTCATCCCCTTCGCCGTCGCCTTCGCCACGGGCGTCGGCCTGGTGAGCGGCGTTTACCCCGCGCTGCGGGCCGCCGCCTTGGACCCCCTGCGCGCGCTGCGCTACGAGTAAGCGCCCCGTCGCCGGTCGCCGTTGACCGCGCCGCGCGTCTGTGCTAGAATGAACCTGTGATGCAGGTGGCAGAGACGCTGAAGGCCAAATTGGACACCTTGCCTGCCAAACCCGGCTGCTACCTGATGAAGGATGCCGAGGGCAACGTCATCTACGTGGGCAAGGCGGTCAACTTGCGCGCCCGCGTCCGCTCCTACTTCCAGGCCGCCGCCGGACTCTCTCCCAAGACCGCCCGCCTGGTGGCGCACATCGCCGACCTGGAATGGATCGTCACGCCCAGCGAACTGGAAGCCCTCATCCTGGAGAACAACCTGATCAAGCGGCACAGGCCGCGCTACAACGTTCGCCTGAGGGACGACAAGACCTACCCCTACATCAAGATCCACTGGCAAGATGCCTACCCCAAGGTAACGATCACCCGGCGCATGGAGCAGGATGGCGCGCGCTACTACGGCCCTTTCACCTCCTCTTGGGCCGTGCAGCAGACGCTGGACGTGCTGCGCCGCATCTTCCCCTATCTGACGTGCGACCGCGAGATCACGGGGCGCGACGAGCGCCCTTGCCTGTACTACCACATCCGCCGCTGCGCGGGGCCTTGCATCGGGGCCGTCTCCCAAGAGGAGTACCGCGAGATCATCGCCGGCCTCGCCAACTTCCTGGAAGGGCAGACCGAGGCGGTGATGAACGAACTGGAAGCCAAGATGATGGCCGCCGCCGAGGCCTGGCAATTTGAGCGGGCCGCGCGCTACCGCGACCAGATCCGCGCCGCGCAGAGCCTGGTGGAGCGGCAGGCCGTCGTCTCCCCTGCCTTGAGCAACCAGGATGTCATCGCCTTCGCCCGCGCCGACGGCGATACCTGCGTGCAGATCTTCTTCGTCCGCTACGGCAAGTTGATCGGGCGCGAGTCCTTCGTGTTGGAAGGGACGGAAGGCGAGGAGAACCAGGAGATCATGGCCTCCTTCCTCAAGCAGTTCTACGACGACGCGGCCTACGTGCCGCCGGAGATCATCCTGCCCTACGATGTGGATGAGGCCCGCATCATAGAGTCGTGGCTGGGCTCCAAGCGAGGCGCGACCGTGGTGTTGCGCGTGCCGCAGGGCGGCAGCGCCCAAGACCTGCTCAAGATGGCCGAGGAGAACGCCGTAGAGACGCTCAACGCGCTGCGCAGCCAATGGCAGGCTGACATCAACCGTCAGTTGCAAGCCCTGTCTGAGCTGCAAGAGGCGTTAGGGCTGAGCCGGCCTCCGGCGCGCATAGAGTGCTTTGACATCTCCAACACGCAGGGGGCAGAGCCGGTGGCAAGCATGGTCGTCTTCGTGCAAGGCGTGCCCCGCAAGGGCGACTATCGCCGTTTTCAGGTGAAGACGGTGCAGGGGCCCGACGATTATGCCAGCATGAGAGAGGTTCTCCGCCGCCGCTTCCGTCGCGCGGTGGAAGAACATCCGGAGGCCGGCAAGCCGGGCCAGCGGGACAAAGGCCAGACCTGGAAACTCCTCCCCGACCTCCTGATGGTGGACGGCGGCAAGGGACAGTTAGGCGTGGCGGTAGAGGTGTTGCAGGAATACGACCTGCTAGACGCGGTGCCGGCGGTGGCGCTGGCGAAGGAGCGGGAGGAATTGTTCCTGCCGGGCAAGCCCGAGCCCATTCTCCTCCCTCGCGCCGGCCAGGCCCTCTACCTGGTGCAACGCATCCGCGACGAGGCGCATCGGTTCGCGCTCACTTACCACCGTAGCCGCCGAGCAAGGGCAGCGATGGCTTCCGTGTTGGAGGAGATCCCCGGCATCGGGCCGGCGCGGCGGCGCGCGCTCCTGCGCCGGTTCGGGTCGGTGGAGGCGATCCGCGAGGCGTCGGTAGAGGAACTGGCCCAGGTGCCCGGCATGACCCGCGCCGCCGCGGAACGGTTGAAGGCTCAGCTGTGAGGACACGCGCACCAAAATACATCTTATCAAAGGGGACACCCATGACAGCGAAGCGCATCGTCGTCATCGGCGCGGGGATCGCCGGCCTCACCGCCGCCTTTCGCCTTCAGGAGTCCGGACACTCGGTGCAGGTGCTTGAGTCCGCGCCGCACGTGGGCGGACGCATGATCACCCGCGAGTGGCAGGGGATTCGCTTTGACCCCGGCGCGGAGTTCGTGACCGGCGCCGACGTGTACCTGCTAGACCTCGTGCGTCGGCTCGGCATTCAGGACAAGTTGATCAACTACAGCCAGCAGCAGACGGGCTTCAACGTCAGCGTCATGCGCGGCGGCAAGACGCATACCGTCAACTTCATGTCCATCCCATCGTACCTCGGCTGGACGGGCGTCTCGCTCGGCGCGCGGCTCAGCATGATCAAGCTCTTGCCGTACATGATCCGCTACGGCCGGGGAGACCTGTACCACCCTGAGACGGCGCCCGGCGACGACGCGGTGGACATGGAGCAGTTCTTCTACGAGAAGATCAACGGCGAAATGTTTGAGTATTGGGTAGAGCCGACGATGGATGTCTTTTGCAGTTACCGGCCCTCGGACCTCTCGGCCAAGATGTTGTTGGTGATCTTCGGCCATTACCTCGGCCAGAAACTGCACACCTTCCAGGGGGGCATCGGCCTCCTGCCGGAAACCCTCGCCAGTCGGTTGAACGTTACCTGCCACGCAACGGCTTCGCGCGTGACCTTGTGGCCCGACGGCCGCGGCGCGACGGTCCACTATCAGCACGAAGGACAAGAGAAGGCGTTGGACGCGGACGTGGTGGTGGTGGCCGTGCCGGGCGATGTGGTGCTCGGCCTGTTTCGTGAGCCGCGCCCGGCGTGGCAGGAGTTTTTCCCGCGGGTGGGCTACTCGCGAGTGGCCGTCGTCTTCCACATCGCCGAGGGCGACGACCCGGCCTTGGATCGGGGCGGCATCATGTTCCCACGCAAGGAGCCGTGGAAACTGTGTGCCTTGGGCTGGGAGCGCAAGGCGGACGGACGGGTGTGGGTGATGAGCGACCTCAAGGCCCATGACTACGACCCGGCCATGAGCGACGACGAGCTCGTGCGGATCATCGCCGAAGAGATGGTGCGGGCCGTCCCCGCGTTCCAGGGCGCCGTGCGCGAGCGGATGGTGTATCGCTGGCCGCGCAAGGTGCCGACCTTCCCCGTCGGTTATCTCACCGCCCTCCAGAGATTCCGGGCCGACCCGCAAGAGGGGCCGGTGTACTTCTGCGGCGATTACCTGGCCGGCCCCAGCACCGGCTCGGCGCTGGCCTCCGGCTGGGAGTGCGCCGATCGCGTTCTTGCCTCGGCATAGGGGGGTACGTCATGGAAACCGTCGCCGTCAAGCCCAGGCGCCGTTGGCTTTCGGTCCTCGCCCTCTCCGCCGCCGCCTTCGTGGACAGCGGCGAGGATCAAACCCTGAGCATCCTGTGGCCTAAGATGCATCCCTCCCTCGGCCTCACGACGGGACAGTTGGGGCCGGTGCTGGGCGTCAGCAGCCTCGTGCGCACGCTGACCTTGCCGTTCTGGGGTTATGCCGCCGACCGTTTCTCACGGAAGGCGCTGCTGGTAGGCATCACCGGCATCTGGGGGCTGTGGACGCTGGCGATCAGCCTCGTGCAGAGCCTGTCGCAGTTGATGATCGTGCGTGTCCTCTCGTCGCTGGGGCACGGCGTGTTGTGGCCGACGGCGTTCTCGCTCCTTGGCGACCTCTTCCCCAGCAAGGAGCGGGGGCGGGCGGCAGGGATCATGACCGCCGTCAGTTTCTCCGGCTCGCTGGCCTCGTTCGCCATCTTGCCCGCGCTGGCCGCGAGGAGCCCGGAAGCCTGGCGGACCGGCTTCGTGGTGATGGGCCTGGCCAGTTTCGCCACTGGCCTCCTCTTGCTGGCGATCAACGATCCGCCGCGCGGCTCGGCCGAGCCGGAGATCGCGGACGTCGTCAGCGCCGAGGCGGAGGCGCGGTATGCCTTCCGGCTATCGGACCTGCCGGAGCTCATCCGCGTGCGCAGCTGGCGAGTGTTCTTGGTCCACAACAGCGTGGATGCGGTCGCCACCTCTATCCTTTACGGCTGGGCCTTTACCTGGCTTGACTCCATCGGTAGAGGGGGATTGGCGTTCATCATCGTCAGCCTGATCGCGTTGGGCAACCTGTTGGGCCATGCCTTCTTCGGCTGGCTGGGCGACGTGTTGGAGGCTCGCTTCGCCCGTTTCGGTCGGGCGAGCATGGCCTTGCTCGGCTTGATCGTTACGGCGCCGTCGCTGGCAGGGTTCATTGCCTTCAGCCCGCACAGTTTGTCGCTGATGATCGTCTTTGGGTTGATCGTCGGCTTGGGGCTGAGCAGCGTGGACACGGGCGCGCGCTGGCCGATCGCCCAAGGCGTTCTGCGCCCCGAGCTGCGCGCTACAGGCCGCGCTGCGCTGGACATGGTGATCGGCGTGGTCGGCGCGACGGTGGTCGCCTTGTCCGGCCGCCTGGTGGATCAGGTGGGCGTAACGACGATGATGCTCATCCTGATCCCGATCCCGAAACTCCTGGGCGCGATCAGCTGGCTTCCGATCTTCTGGACCTATCCCCGCGACCGGCAGGAGTTGCACGAGGCGTTGGCCCGTCGGCGCGAGGCGCTGGCGAGAGGATGGGCCGAGGCCACCGGCGTAGACCGCGCCGCCGCGGAGCAGGCGCCGGCGCAACCGTGAGGGGAGAAACGCCTGACAGGCTTTCAGATGAGCTCTGAGCCTATCAAACGATTCCGTAAACCGAGAGGCTAAGAACGATGCAGCTCAGGTTGCTCATATCCCCGTGGAAGAACGAATTCATCAAAGTCCTCAGCCAGACTCAAAGAGAGTTGTTCATTTCTTCTCCTTTCGTTAGCTTGGAGGGGGTAAGGATATTATCAGATTGCCTTGACAATAAGTCAGACCTTCAGGTGTCACTGATAACGAACTTGACCGTCCAGAACATTATAAATGGTGCCACGGAGCCCGCCGCACTGCTGGAGCTTATCAACCAATTCGGTCATGTCAATATTTCGGTTCTGGGCAGGTTACACGCAAAAGTGTACCTCATAGACGACAAGATGGGGATCATTACCTCAGCCAACCTCACTGGTGGCGGGCTGATGAGCAACTTTGAATACGGGGTCTTGATTGACGATCCTGACATTGTCTTTACGATCAAGGAAGACATGTTGAATTACTATGCTCTGGGCAATGTGGTTGATAAGGCCTTGTTAGAGAGACTAAACGAAGAATCGCAAAAATTGTGTGAGGTGAGAAGAAGAACCGATGATTTGATAGAGAGCTCAGCCTTGGCTAGGTTGCTGAAACAAAGCACCGAAGCTCTCCAGGTAGAAATGTTGCGCAACAGGCTCAAAGGGGGAAGAACCATTAATGCGATCTTCTCGGAAACCATCCTCTACCTTCTGGAAAAGAAAGGGCCATTAACGACGACCGAACTTCATCCTTTAATTCAGTCTATCCACCCAGACATTTGCGACGACTCCATCGACAGAATCATTGATGGACAGCATTTCGGCAAGAAATGGAAGCATTTGGTCAGGAACGCCCAACAATACCTCAAAAGAAAAGGCTTGGTCAAGCAACAGGGAGTAAAATGGGATCTTGTGCAAAGGCCGCTCAACAGACAGGTCTTGTAGGTAAATGGTTAGGCCGGTGTTCAAGTTGCGTGGGATTTACAGCCATGGCGTTCACACGTACAAAGCGAAGAAGAGATTGAATGTATCGCACAAGAGTTTCGTAGGTTGAGGATTTAGAGGACGTAAACATGAGCGCGCGATGGCAAGTGAGAGGACCATGACCCCTGACGAGATCGCCGCCCGCTTGGCGACCTTCCCCCTCTGCCGAGACCTCGCCCCTGCCGACCTCGCGCGGTTGGCGGAGCAGGTGCATGTGGAGACCTTCCCCGCAGGCACGGTCATCTTCCACCAGGGAGAAGCGGGGCGCGCACTGTACATCGTGGAATCCGGCTACGTAGAGCAGATCGGGCTGGACGCGAACGGCCGCGAGATCGTTCGCCGCCGCGTCGGCACAGGCGAGGCCTTGGGCCGCGCTGCCATCCTAACGGGCGCGCCGCAGCCGACTACGGCGACAGCTCTCTCCGAGACCCGCCTTTTCGCCCTCCCGCCCCAGGCTCTCTCCTGGCTCCTGGCCCGCCGCCCTGAGCTGCGGGCCGAGCTCACCCGCTCTCACATTGCCGGGCGCCTGCGCGCCTTCCCTTGCTTCCGCGCCCTGTCCGACGAGGCGATCGTCCGCCTGGCAGACCTTGTGCAACCGGCCCGCTATCGCGCGGGCGAACGCATCGCCGCGCCGGAGGACCTTGCCCACGCGCTCTACCTGGTGGATGTAGGCCAAGCGATCGTGGAGTACCAGGAGCCAGAGGGAAGAAGACGAGAGCTTCTGACCGCCGGCCGCTTCTTCGGCGCCGGCGACGTGTTGGGGGGCGCCTCCCCACACCGCGCCCGCGCGCGGTCAGACCTGTCCCTTCTGCGCCTAGACGAGGCGGACCTGCGTTGGCTCCTGCGTACTTACCCCGACCTGCACCCCGGCTTGCATCCGCCCGACGTCGCAGAGCGCCTGCGGGCGGTGCCCCTTTTCTCCGCGCTCACCGCTCGGCAACGGGCGATCGTGGCGGGCTACGTCGCCTGGCACTACTACCCCGCAGGACACCTGGTGACGGTCCAGGGCGAGCCGGGCGCCCACCTCCTTATCCTGGATGAAGGGGAGGCCGTCGCGCGGGCGGTGGACGAACAGGGACACGATCGCCCTTGCGCCTATTTCCGCGCCGGCCAGTCCTTCGGTGAGACCTCTCTCCTGTTGGGCGACGCGCGCGACGCCAGCGTGGAGGCCGTCAGCCCCACCACCTGGCTGGCCCTCCACCGCTTGGATTTCCAGCGTTGCCTGGCCGATCATCCCGACATCCGCCCCAGGCTCCGCATCCGTCCCGAGATTCAGGAGAGGCTGCGCTACCGACGCTTCCGCTGGCAGGAGACGGGGGAGTACACCCTGTTCTGGGCCCGCCGCCATTGGCTCTTCCTGGCGCAACGCATCGCCTTGCCCCTGGTCGCTTTCCTGACGCTGATGACGCTCCTGGGAATGGCCCTTGACTGGCGCGCGGCCACCTGGCTGGAGGAGGTCCTGGCCGTCGCCGGCGCCCTGGCGCTCCTGTCCATCGGCTGGGTCGTCCTGGACTGGGCCAACGACTATTTCGCCGTTTCCAATCACCGCATCACCCACTTTGAGCGGGTCCTTCTCCTCTCGGAGACGCGCCGGGAAGCGCCGCTGGACAAGGTGCAAGACATCAACATCGTGCGAGGGGTATGGGGAAACCTGCTGGGCTTCGGCGACCTGATCATCCAGACCGCGGCCACGGTGGGAAAGCTCACCTTTGACCACCTGGCCGAGCCGGAACGGGCGAAGGAGATCATCTTCGCCCAAGTTGCGCGCGTGCGGGCCAACGCCCACGCGGCCTCCAGAGGGATGATCCGCCGAGGGCTGGAGCAGCGGTTAGGGTTAGGGTTAGAGCCGCTTGCGCCGCCGCGCGCCCTGCCGGATTCGCCGTCCACAGGCCTCTCCTCTACCGCGCGACCGCGGTGGACGGGGTGGCGCTTCTGGCCGCGCCTACGCTGGGTGCAGGGCGACCGGATCACCTGGCGCAAACACTGGATGAACCTCCTCATGCGGACCATCCGTCCGCTCCTCCTCACCGGCTTGAGCCTGACAGGTGCGATGGCCGCGGCCCTCGGCTGGGGGCCGTTCGCCGCGGCGGGGATAGGCCCCCCATCCTTCCTGGTGCTCCTTCTCCTCTTCTTGGTCTCCCTGGCCTGGCTTTGGTGGAACTACGAGGATTGGCAAAACGACATCTACGTGGTGACCAACGAACGCATCATTGACATTGAGAAGAAACCCCTTTTCTTCGCTGAGACCCGACGCGAGGCGAGCCTGGCCGTGGTGCAAAACGTCAGCCTGAAGATACCCGGCCCTCTGGCCTATGTTTTGAACTACGGCGACGTCGTCATCCAAACGGCCGCGGAGACGGGCGCGTTCAACTTCCGCTTCGTGGCCAATCCACGCGAGGTGCAAAACGAGATCTTCCGCCGCATAGAGGCTTACCGCCGTCGCGAGGCCCTGCGCCGAGCCGAGGAACGCCGGGGGGAACTGTTGGAGTGGTTCGGCGAGTACGACCGACTGAGAGGCGAGCGTCAACCCGCGCCGGGGCCCGACGCGTAAGCACCCCGGGCCGCCGTCACAACTGCTTCGCCAGCGCCTCCGGTTCGGTGACGGGGAGTTGGCACGCGTAGTTCTGGCAGACGTAGGCTGCCGGCCGTCCCCCGATGAGGGTCTTTCCTGCCAACAGAGGGTTCGTCTCAAAGCCGTCCCACGCGGCGGGGTCGGCAGCGATGAGAACCCTGTTAGGAAGGTAGCGGCGCGCCACCTCGGCCCGCAGCGCGCTCGTCGCCGGGTCGGACGCGGGCCCGACGATGACGATCTCCTTGGGCCGCGAGAGGTAGAAATCCAGCGCGCCCAAAAGGTGCCCGAAGCCGCCAGGGTAGTTCGCCATCGGTGCGCTCAGGCGCTCCATTACAAGCACGGCGCGACGTCGGTACGCCTCTTCGCCGAAAAGGATCGCGAGCCTCAGCAGGACATCCACCGCCAGGGAGTTGCCGGCAGGCATGGCGTTGTCAAAGAGGTCGCGGGGGCGGGCGATCAGCGCCTCGTGGTCTTTCCCCGTGTCGTGGAAACCCCCTTCCGCCTCGTCCCAGAAGAGCGCGAGCGCAGCCTCGGCCAGCGCGCGGGCCTCTTGGAGCCAGCGCAGGTCTGCCGTCGCCTCGTGCAACAGGATGAGCGCATCGGCCAGGGCGGCGTAGTCCTCCAGGTAACCCAGGAGTTTAGCCTGGCCGCCCCTATACACGCGCAGCAGGCGACCGTCCTCCGGGCGACGCAAGGTCGTCAAGAGGAAGTGCGCTGCTCGCTCCGCCGTCTGGCGATAGTCCTCACGGCCTAGCGCCAAGGCGGCCTCGGCGAAGGCGGCCAGCATCAACCCGTTCCAGGCGGTGATGACCTTGTCGTCGCGGGCCGGATGCACGCGCGCCTCCCTCGCCTCAAACAAGGCGCGGCGTCCTCGCGCGAGGGCCTGGCGCAGCCGCTCCGGAGCGACGCCCATCCGGTGGGCTACCACGTCCTCCTCCTGCGGGACGTGGAGGATGTTCCGTCCCTCAAAGTTGCCTTGGGGACTTACGCCGTAGTAGGCGCAGAGGAGGCGACCGTCCTCCTCGCCGAGCAAGGCCGTGATCTCTTCCGTCGTCCACAGGAAGAACTTGCCTTCTTCCCCTTCGCTGTCGGCATCCTGGGCGCTGTAGAAGCCGCCTTCCGGCGCGGTCATCTCACGCCGCACATAATCCAGCGTCTCCTCGCAGATGCGCCGGTAGAAGGGGTTGCCCGTGGCCTGATAGGCATGGAGGTAGAGGCGGGCCAAGAGCGCGTTGTCGTAGAGCATCTTCTCAAAGTGGGGGACAAGCCACAAGCGGTCGGTGCTGTAGCGATGGAAGCCCCCGCCCAACTGGTCATAGATGCCGCCTCGGGCCATCTTCTGCAGCGTCCGCTCGGCCATGCGCAAGGCCTGCTCCCAGCCGGTGCGACGCCACATCCGCAAGAGGAACTCCAGGTTCATCGGCTGGGGGAACTTGGGCGCAGCGCCGAAGCCACCGTGCTCCGGATCAAAACTCTGCGCCAAGGCATGGAAAGCCTGCTCCAAAAGCGCCGGCGCCAACGCCTCCCGTCCGGCGCGGCGCAGCGGATCGGCCCGCAGCAGGTCACGCAATTGCTCCGCGCTCTTCAGCACGTCCGCGCGGCGGCTGTGGTAGGCCTCGGCCACGGCCAGGAGGACGCGAGGGAAGCCGGGCATCCCCAAGCGGTCTGTGGGGGGAAAATAGGTGCCACCGTAGAAAGGCGCGCCGTCGGGCGTGAGGAAAACGGTCAGCGGCCAACCGCCGTGGCCTGTCATCGCCTGTACCGCGTTCATGTAGAGGGAGTCCACGTCGGGCCGCTCCTCCCGATCCACCTTGACGCAGACGAAATGTCGGTTCATCAGCGCGGCGATCTCCTCGTCCTCAAACGATTCGTGCGCCATGACGTGGCACCAGTGGCAGGCGGAGTAACCGATGCTGAGGAGGATCGGCTTGTCCTCGGCCCGGGCCTTGGCGAAGGCCTCCTCGCCCCAGGGATACCAATCCACCGGGTTGTGCGCGTGCTGCAAAAGGTAGGGGCTGGTCTCATGGATCAGCCGGTTGGTGTGTTTGCTGCCTGTCTCTTGTGCGCTCATGGTTTGACCTCCACCCCATTCTCGCCCGGTTGGGCAGCCTTGACAGTAACCTACCTCTCAGATCGCCCGCGCAAACAAACAGCCCGCCGGGCGGCGGGCTGCGCACAGCCGATCATTCTAACTGCCGGGCCTTGGCCTCTCATCGGCGACGGGGATCGGGCCTGGCGGCGGCGGGATGACGAAGGGTTCCTCCGGCACCTCCCCGATCATCTCCAGTTCGCCTCGCAGGAAGGCCCCTTCGTCCAGCAGGAACGACGCCACCTTCACCTTGCCCCAGACGCGCCCGCCGGCCAGCAGTTCCACGCGTTGCGCCTCTATGCTTCCCTTGAAGGCGCCGGCGACCGAAACCGTCCGCGCGCGGATGTCGGCCATGACCTTGGCCGACTCGCTGATCAGGACGTTGCCCAAGGTCTCAATGGAACCGCCCTCCATGGTGCCGTCCAGCCGAACGCTGCCGTCGCAACGGATGTGCCCGTTGAGGGTGGCGCGAGGGCCTAAGATGACCTCAATCTGGTCGGGTGCAGGTCGCTTTTCTCTGCCGATTCCGAACACAGTATCATTCTCCTCGCCTATTTCTTTTTTCTTCAGTTCAGCCGCAAGCTCTGCAGAAACTCCTTCAATAAAAGAGCGGTCAAGGCGATCTCTTCTAGCACGGAAACTGCTTTGTACATCCTTGTACTGTCTTCAATCCACACGATCCCATCAAGCACTGCAACCCTGACTGCTTTGCCCTTCTTTCCTCTAAGCAGCTCCAGAGCATCTCTGAATTGCGCGCTCTGGTGACCACCGTAGTCGGTAAGAAACTTAGCCTCTCCAACCACGAATTTCTCACGAACCCTTGCGATAAAATCCGGCCCCTTTGCAAGTTCACAGCCGAGATAATCATTGGCAAAATTCTGTAATTGTCTATCATTCCCTTGAAGGAATGCTACATCTTGATCGTACTCCTTAAACTCAGCTTCGGCAAGCACAGGATAGCCAATTCGGGGGATCCACCTCTTAAACAAGGGGCCGATTTGTCTGTTGAATTCTTTTGGCTCCTTGATAGAGCTCAGCATCTCTTGAAATCCCATATCTCTGATTCTTTTCGCAATTCTGGCAACGGTCTCAGGGTTATACCCAATGAAGGCATCTTTCTTCCGTAAGAAGGCCACGTATGGGTCTTTAATTGGGAACTTTTCCAATCTCAGCAATTCTTTGACAAGGGCCACATCGTCATCTTCATCGTAAACCCGCTTCAATTGGGCTTCAAGCTCCTTGGCTATTTTCCTTTCAGCCTCATGGATTACAGGATAGATCTCATGTAACCTGTCTAAGTAACCTGAACTATTGGCTATCTTGATGCTCTTACTCACCCATTCGTTCATTCAGCTCTTCCTTAAAAACTTAAGACTTAAGCTCGTACAACACAAATGCGGAGCATCCTTTCTTCGACAAAAGTCTCCTCAGCGCTGTATCTATAGCGACCTTAGAGTGATCAATCCCTACCCATCTTCGCTTCAGCTCTTCCGCTGCGACCAAAGCCGTCCCGGAGCCGGCAAAACAGTCTAAGACTATATCGTCTGGATTGGAAGACGCCTCTACAATGACCTTCAGCATCTCAAGATTTTTTTCGGTAGGATAGAGGGGGTAAGGTGGATCCTTGAACTCCCATATATCTTGTCGCTTCTTGCCCCTAGCAAGCATTTCATCCGCGTAGATCTTCTTGCGCGGATTGCCTGTGGAGGACCACTCGATGAGCCCCAAGGCATCTAATCTATCCAGTTCATCCGGCGAGTATCTCCAATGTCTTCCTCTTGGGGGGGTAAGCCCTCTCCAAGCTTGGCCGGTGGGACCGTTGCGCGTCTCGCCTGGCGCGTGTAGCGGCGTGGTTGTATAACGCCTACCTTTCTCATCAACTTTAGGGAACAATCTCTCAATGTCTTCTTGAGTCATGTCTTCCCGCGGCTCATTCCAGACATAACGCTCAGTTTTAGAATAGAAAAGGATCATATCCTTTATGTTGCCGTAAGCCTTTCTCTCAAAGTTCTTTGGATTGCACTTGATCCTTGTTATGTCGTTGATGAAACGTTCTTGACCGAAAACCTCATCCATCAAAACCTTAACATAATGCCCCATCTTCCAATCAATATGGACGTATATGGAGCCATCATCAGCCAACAATTCCCTCAAGAGAAGCAAGCGTTGTCTGAGAAACTCTATGTACTCTAGACCAACGATTCTATCTTCGTAGGCCTGCATATCCTCCGCGCTGTAGCTAACGGTTGACGTTCGTGAAGAGCCGCTTCTGAACTCTTGGTTAGTCGCAAAGGGTGGATCTATGTAGACCAGCCTGACTTTGCCCGCAACGCTGGAATCTTCCAACAGCGTCCTCAGCGCTGGCAAATTGTCTCCCCAAATCAGCATATTACGCCAGCCGTCAAGCCGATCCTGACCAAACCATCCGATTTCCTTCAGCGCTACGTGGGAGATGGCCTTAGGGTTGGCAGGGCTTCTATTCTCCAAACAACATAGTTCTACACCATCTCTGAACATAAGAGCTCCCTTTCAGATACCGGTTAAGGTTGAAGCGCGCGCCCGCCGCGTGCGGGCCTGGGCGATGGCCTCGCGCTCCTCGTCGCTCAGGTTGGCCGCGTCCCAGCCGCGCAGGGCGCGGGCATAGACGCGCGTCCCCTCGCGGCTGTGCAACGAGGTGATGATGGCCCCGTCGCCGTGGGCGTCTGCCAGGACCAGGGCGAAGCTCTGGTCGCCGCCGGTGTTGGCGAAGGGATTGAAACGCACGATGCCCAGGTGTTGCAGGTCGTACTCGCAGGCGCGCCGCAAGGTTTGCAACGCCTCCTCCAGTTCCACCATCCGCCCCTTCGCCGCGCGCACCTCCTCTACGTGCGCCAGGAGCATCCGCTCCAGGCTCTCTCCCCGCGCGCCTTGGGTCAGCCGGGCATAGATGGCCTGCAAGCGCCGCAGTTCGCTGAAGGTCACTACCTGCCAGGCGACCACAAGGATCAGGAGAATCACCAAGAGCAGGATAAGAAGCCCTGCGTTGGCTTGCAGGAAGGCAAGAAGACCCACCGACATCTCCTCGTCGCGTCAGATCGGTTGCACCAGCGGGCCGACCGTGATCCCTTCGTAGATGCGGCGGATCGCGTCGGCCAAAAGTGGCCCCACCGAGACCACGTGCACCTTAGGGTGCTGCTTCTCCGGCGGCAAAGGGATGGTGTTGGTAACGACCAGCTCCTTGATGAGCGGGTTGTCCAGTTTGGCCAAGGCTTTGCCCACCAGCACCGGATGGGTGATGGCCAGGTAGATTTCTGGCCGCGCGCCGGCCTCCACCAACGCCGGCAACTCGTCTATGATGCTCCCGCTGGCGATGATGTCGTCAATGACGATGGGGATCTTGTCCTGGATGTCACCCACCACGTGGGTCACGCTCACGCTCCCCAGGCTTCCGCGCCGCTTGTGCATGATGACCAGGGGCAGCCCTAGGAACTCGGCATACTTGCCCGCATATTTGGCGCGTCCCACATCGGGCGAGACGATGGCCGCCTCCCGGAAGCGCTCGCTGCGGAAGTGCTGCGCCAGGACGGGAATCGCCGTCAGGGGGTCCACCGGCACCGTGAAGAAGCCCTGAATGGCCGGGGCGTGAATGTCTATGTAGATGACGCGGGTGACGCCCAGCGTCTCCAGCATCGTCGCCACGACGCGCGCGCTGATGGCCTCGCGCCCGCGCGCCATCCGTTCCTGGCGCGCGTAAGGAAAATAGGGTATGACCACCGTGATGCTGTGGGCCGAGGCGCGACGCAGCGCATCTACCAGGAGCAACAACTCCATCAGGTTGTCGTTGACCGGCGCAGAGCATGGTTGCAGAAGGAAGATGTCTTGATCCCGCACCAGGTCGTCAATCATGACGTGGACCTCGGTGTCGGGCATCTTGGTGATGGTGCAGCGTCCCAGGCGCGTGCCTAAGATGGCTGCGACCTCCTCGGCCAGCGGGCGGTTGGCAGTACCGGCAAAGATGCGCAATGGATGAGTGGACATGATCAGTGCCTAGAGGAATTATATGCCATCCTGTCGCACGGGTCAAAAAACGCGCGGCCCCGCGCGGCGCTTGCAGGAAAAACAAAATGTGGTATAATGGGATTATCAAGGCCTTGCTTGCTCTAGCCGGGCGAGGGCGGCAGGCAAGCGTGAGCAAGGCTGGTTCCGTTTTGTGCGGGGAAGCAAGCGGCTTACACCCCCGCGCCCTCTCGGCTTGTAAGGAGGTGATGCCCCGTCAACGGCAGGGAGGCTCTCCTGTACCCGCCGCTGACAACCCAGGTCACGACACCCCAATCTCTGTGTTCCATTGGTGTGTGCCTTTCGTCTGCCGGGCGAAGGAGCGGTTTTGGCCTTGTGCCTGTGGAAGCCGTCCCCCGGGTTCCACAACCGAAGAGTTCTGTCCTTCGCGCCATATTTCAAACATCTGTCAGATTCAGAGGAGCGTATCATGGCGAGCGTTACCTACGAGCATGTCACCAAGCGCTTCGGCGATGTCATCGCCGTCAACGATCTGAACATCCAGATCGCAGATAAGGAATTCCTAGTTTTCGTTGGCCCCTCCGGCTGTGGCAAGACCACCAGCCTGCGCCTCCTGGCCGGCCTGGAGGAACTGACCGAGGGGAACATCTACATCGGCGACCGCCTGGTCAACGACGTGGCCCCCAAAGATCGCGACATCGCGATGGTGTTCCAGAGCTACGCGCTCTACCCGCACATGAGCGTCTACGACAACATGGCCTTCGGCCTGAAGTTGCGCAAGACGCCCAAGGCCGAGATTGATCGGCGGGTGAAGGAGGCCGCGGCCATCCTGGGGATTGAAAACCTCCTGGATCGCAAGCCCAAGCAGCTCTCCGGCGGCCAGCGCCAGCGCGTCGCCGTCGGTCGGGCCATCGTGCGCAACCCGGCGGTCTTCCTGTTTGACGAGCCCTTGTCTAACTTGGACGCGAAGCTGCGCGTGCAGACGCGCGCCGAGCTGTCCAAACTGCACAAGCGCCTGGGGACCACCTTCATCTACGTGACCCATGACCAGGTGGAGGCCATGACCATGGCCACCCGCATCGCGGTCATGAACAACGGCATCCTGCAACAGGTGGACACGCCCCAGAACCTCTACGATAGGCCGGGCAACCTCTTCGTCGCAGGCTTCATCGGCAGCCCCTCCATGAACTTCTTTGATGCAACCGTCGTGGAGTCCGACGGGAGGCTGGTGATTGACGGCGGCACCTTCCGGGTGGAAGTGCCCGATAAGAAGAAGCCGGTCCTTCTACCCTACAAAGGGAGGGAGATCATCTTCGGCATCCGCCCGGAGGACATCCACGCGAAACCCTACGTCCCGCCTGGGATCTTGGAGTCGGACGTGCAGGCCAAGGTGGACGTGACCGAGTTGATGGGCAACGAGATCTTCATCTACGCCCTCACCGGCAACAAGTCTTTCATCGCCCGGGTAGACCCGCGCACGCGGGCGCGAGCCGGCGAGCAGATAGAGTTGGCCTTCAACATGGACAACATGCACGCCTTTGACCCCAAGACCGAGGTTGCGATCTGCTAGGCGAACGCGCGATAGCCTGCTGAGCAAGGGCGCATGGTCGCTGGGCTATAGGGCGGCGACCTTGCGCCCTTGCCGCTTTACACTTGAGAGGCTTGGAGACCACCATGACCGACTTTCGCTTGATCGGCGCACTGGCCGAGCGCAATGACAACAAGATCGTCCTCCTGGTAATGGACGGGCTAGGGGGGCTTCCCATGCAGCCGGGCGGCCCCACCGAACTGGAGGCAGCGCGCACGCCGAACCTGGATCGTCTGGCAGGCGAGGCGACCTTGGGCCTCAGCGTGGCCGTAGGCCCCGGCATCACGCCCGGCAGCGGGCCAGCGCACCTGGCCCTCTTCGGCTACGACCCCCTCGTCTACGACATCGGGCGCGGCGTGCTGGAGGCGCTGGGCATCGGTTTTGACCTGCGCCCGGAAGACGTGGCCGCGCGCGGCAACTTCTGCACCTTGGACGATAACGGCCTCATCTCCGACCGGCGCGCTGGCCGCATCAAGAGCGAGGCGGCGGCAGCCCTGGTGCAGCGGCTGCGGGCCATCCGCCTGCCGGATGTGCAGGTCTTCGTGGAGCCGGTGAAGGAGCACCGGTTCGCGCTGGTCTTGCGCCCGCAGACGGGCGACTCCCTCAGCCCGGCGGTCGCCGACACCGACCCCCAATTGGTGGGCCACGCGCCCCTGCCCGCGCGGGCGCTACAGCCGGAGGCGGAGCGCACGGCAGCCCTGATCAATCAGTGGATCGCCCAGGCGCGGGAGATCCTCAAAGACGAACGGCCGGCCAACGGCCTCACCCTGCGCGGCTTCGCCAAAGACCCTGGCCTCCCCAAATTCCCCGAGGTTTACAAACTGCGCGCGGCGGCCATCGCCATCTACCCCATGTATCGGGGCGTGGCCAAGTTGATCGGCATGGACGTGCTGGACCCGGGGCAGACGCTGGCCGACGAGGTCGCGCGCGTGCGCGAGGCGTGGGAGCGCTACGACTTCTTCTTCGTGCACATCAAACCGACCGACAGTCGCGGCGAGGACGGCGATTTCGCGGCGAAGGTGCGGGTCATTGAAGAGGTAGACGCGCTCATCCCCGACCTCTTGGCGCTAGGGCCGACGGTGCTCATCGTGACAGGCGACCACGCGACGCCGGCCAAACTGAGGTCGCACTCCTGGCACCCCGTGCCGACCCTCCTTTGGTCACCCAATGCCCGCCCCGACGGCGCGCCCTCTTTCGGCGAGCGGACCTGCCGCACGGGAGGACTGGGCATCTTCCCGGCTACCGATCTGATGCCGCTGGCCCTGGGCCATGCCCTGCGCTTGGCCCGCTACGGCGCATGAAGACGACCGGCCGCCAACAAAACCGAGGCCCCCGCCGACGTCGGCGGGGGCGTTTGTCTTGTCAGGCAAGCCGTCTCACACCCCGAAGAGTTGGAACCCGGCCCAATCGTAGGGCGAAAAACCGGCCGCGTCCATCTCCGCTTGGGCGCGCTGTAGGGCGCAGGCCGGGGAAGCCCCCGCGCTCAGGCCCGCGTAGAGACGCTGCATGAGCGCATGGGAGGCAGCGTCGTCCACCGGCCATAGGCTGGCCAAGACGGCTCGCGCCCCGGCGCAGAAAAGGGCTTGGAGCAACCCCATCATCTCATCGCCCTGGGCGAGGGGACTGATGCCGCTCTGGCAGGCCGAGAGGACCACCAGCCGGGCCCGCAGGCGCCATTGCAAGATGTCGGCCACCGTCAGGTCGCCGTCGCTCAGCAGGATGCGGGAGGAGAGGGGGTCTTGCGGAGCGAACTCGGCGTGGGTCGCCCAATGCATGAGGTCAAACCGCTCCAGGTAGCCCTCTCCCTGCAACCTGGCCAGCGCCTCCAGTGACGCCTCACGTTCTAGCAGGAGGAAGGCGTCCGCCCAGGCTGCCACGGCGAAGGCCACGGCCAGGGCTTCATCTGCCGCATGGCGCAAAGCAGGCGCGCGCGAGCCGAAATCGGAGACGCCGCAGATCAGTGCCGGGCCGTCCAATGCTCCGTCGCACGCCGTCGGCAGACACGCCAGATGCTCCAGAAGCCGCAGCGAAGGAACAACGTGGAGGGTGACCTCCTGACCCAGGTACGAGGCGCGCGCGTCAGATGGGCAAGGCTTGCGGCTCGGGAGGACATGGAAGGGGAGATGGTGCAGCCGTCCGTGGGGCACGATCCACAAAGGGCGCTGTGGCGACAGCCGCTCTTCCACCGCCGCTGGGATCAGCACCTGACGCAGATGCCGCAAGAGCATCAGGCCGTTGGAGAGGCCGTTACCGCGTGCGCCATACGTTTGCATGCGTCGGCCCGGCGAGGGGTCCGTGGCCTGAGCCAACACCAGGGCATCGTAACGCTCCAGCCGCCGCTGCCAGGCTTCCAGGTCGTGTTCATCCAAGTAAAATGTGTAGAGTTCATCGCCATCCAGGTAGTAAGCCAGCGCGGCCCAACCTGCGGGCAGGTGCGCGGCAACCTTCTGGCGGAAGGTCTCCAGGTTGAAAGGAGGGGCGTAGGGGGCAGGGTCGGCAAGGGAGCGTTGCGCGCGCAGGGCTTCCAAGGTGGCCGCATACTGGGTTTGCCATCGCGCCAGTTCCGCCAGGCCCTCATGGGCCGCAACCTGCATCGGGATCCCGCCGCCGCGGGTGGCGTAACCTTCGGTGAGCGAGACATGCGAGCGGGCCTGACGCAACCGTTGCCTCAGCATCCTCTCCCTCGCGAGCAACTGACGCACGTAAGGGTCGCCCCTGTCCTCTTGATCCAGGCCGAGGCCGCGAGCGCGCAAAAGGGTGAAGAGCGCCTGGGCCTTGCTGTCCTCCACCAATTCCAAGGCCGCCGTGCGGTCGCGCAGCGCCATCGCCAACCGAACGCCGGCGGCGAAGACGTGGCGGCGCCGGTCAAAGTAACTGGCGCTGGGCTCTTCGGCCCAGAGGCTGGCGCGCGCCCGTCGGATGAGCTCGGCCGCCTCCCGATAGCGCCCCAGCGCGGCCCAACCGTCGCCCTTGGCCTGATGCACGCAGGCCAAACCGTGGGCCGCGCGCCAGGCATGATCGGGAAAGCCCTCAGCCAACACCGAGAGCGCCCCTGTGAACTCCGCCTCGGCCGCGGCGTCTTCGCCTTGCCTCAGCGCGATCTCACCCAGCGCCACGGAGCAAAGGGCCGCATCTACCACCAAGCCCCTCGCGAGCAGACGCTCGCGCACGGCGCGGTAACGCGTGGAGGCGCGCGCGGCCTCGCCGCGCCGCGCCTCCACCTCCGCCAAGAGGGCGTCGCATAGGTCTACCCCCAAGGCCATCCCCTGCGCGCGGCAGGTCGCCTGGGCTTGCTCCAGGAGTCTCTGGGCCTTCTCCCAGTCGCCCATCTCCAGGCTGGCGGCGGCCATCTGCATCTCGCAGCGCGCGGCGTAACCGGGCATCTGCTCGTCGGCGAAGGTCTCACGCGCCGCGCCGAAGCGCTCCAGCGCCCTCTCGTATTGGCCGATGCGCAGGTAGAGCGCGCCCAGGTTTTGGTCGCAGTGGGCGCGATACATGGCGATCCCGGCCGCATCCAGTTCGTCGCGAGCGCGCTGACACAGGCTGAGCGCGCGGGCGTAATCGCCGACCTGCTCGTAAACCAGGGCCATGTTCACGCGACAGCGGGCCGCGTCTACGGGGAGCCCTCTCTCCTCGCAGAGGGCCAGCGCCCGTTCAAACATGGCGAGGGCCTGCCGCGCTTGTCCCATCGCATGGTATACCAGGCCCAGGTTGACGTCGCAGGCGAAGACCAGCAGGGAGCGACCCGCCTCGGCCATGTGTGCCCGCGCGCGCTGGCCCAATGCCAGCGCCTTCTCTAAGGCGCCCATGCGAAAATGGGTGTTCGCCTCGTTGACCTCGGTCAGCGCGGCGCGCATGGCCAGGCCCTCCGCCTCAAAGACGGCGCGCGCGGCTTGAAAAAGGGAGAGGGCTTCGGTGAAGTGCGTCTGCTCATGCCGGAGCAGGGCGGTGTAGTGGTTGACCTCAGCCAGGTCTGCCGCGGCCCCCGCCTGGGTAAAGGCCTCGCGGGCGCGGGCCAGGCGGCGCGCGGCTTCCTCCCGATCGCTCAGGAGGAGATGAAAGGCCATGTCGGCCTCGCAACGAGCCGCGGCCAGGGGCAACCCCGCGCGCACGTACCCATCACGGGCCAACTCGGTCCATCGGCAGGCTTCGGCGTAACGGTTCAGGCTGCGCAAGGTCTGGCCCAAGCCGCGACAGGAGTAGGCGAGGCAGGCCTCCACGCTCATCTCCGCGTCGGCTTCGTCGCGTGCCCTCCGCCCTCGCCGCGCGGGGCTGCGGGCGATCGCCTTTTGCAGCGCGGCGATGACCTGCCGAAACCCTTCCTCCGCCTCCCGATAGCGATCCAGGTCACGGTAGAGCCAGGCCCGTTCCGCCTGGCAACGGGCCAAGTCTTTCGGCCCGGCAGAGGCGGCCAAGAGGCGCGAGGCTTCATCCAAAAGGCGCTCGGCCTGCGCATAGCGGGCGCGGCGGCGCTCGGCGGCAGCCAGGGTGATGGCCACACGGCCGAGAAGGGTTATCCATCCGCGCGCGTCGGGCCTTTGCTCCCTTCCCCGCGCGGCCAAGGCGTAGGCCAGGGCAGCCAGGGCATAGCCCTGACGAGGAGAGCGATCCAGCAATGGCACCGCGCGCCGCTGCAAGGCTTCCACCACGCTGAGGGAGGGCAGCGCGGGAAGGGAAGCGGCCAAGTCGGTCGCCGCCTCCCCGGCCAGCGCGCGAGAGACAAGGGGCTCAAGATCGGACGAGGTCTCGTCGTGGCGCATAGAGGACGTTCGCGGACCAGGTTGGGGTTGATTATATCCCGTCTGCTGCGAACGGTCAAACGCTCCTGCGCCTCAAGGCGTGATCCCTTCCTCCACGTAGCGCGTCAGTTCGCTGACGCTGAGGTGTTCAATCCCCAATTTATCCAGCGTGCGCCCCCGCCGCCAGTAATCGGTGCGATGGATGATGCAGGCCAGGCGGATGATGCTGTCCATCCCGCGTACGCTCACGCCGTAGTGTTGGCCCAAGGCCGCAATGGGCACCAGGCTCATCGGCACATCCTCGGTGATGTAGCGATGTTCTAGCGTGGCAGGCGCTTTGATGCCGTAGTAGCCGGGCTGATTGTGGATGGCCTCGTTCAGGTCGGAGCCGGTCGCATTGTAGGCCATTTTCAGCCACTCCATCGCCGTCTGCGCGCGGATGCCCAGCGCGGCGGCTACCGTGACCCGCTCTCTATCTAGCACCTCCAGCACGCGGGCCACGGAGGGCGTCACGCCATCAATGTAGAATTGAAAATCGCCGTGGGTGTCCTCTATGCGGCCCGCGTTCAGGATGGTCAGGGCAGGATGGAAGATCGCGCCCATGTTATCCAGGCTGGTCTTGAGGACGTTGCCCCCGTCAATGAATTGGGGATAGGCCGGGCGCAAGGCGTCCAAGACGCAGGCCGTGCGTTTGGCCGGCAGGGCGGCCAGAGGCACCGCCTCTTTGATGCGAAAGATGCGGGCCTGGGCCGGGCCGTCGGAGCGGCTGGCGTAGATGAAGGTTCCGGCCTCGGCTACCGTGACCTGGGCGGTGCAGCCGTGATCGCGAATGACCTTGGCGAACTCAATGGCGCCACAGGTGCGCCCCGGGTTGAGAACGACGATCTGTCCATCTCGCAGGTGAGGGGCGGCCGCCTGGGCGATGTCGCGATGCGCCGAGGAAGGGGTAACGACCATGATGACGTCGGCCTCGGCCAAGGCTTCGGCCATGTCGGAGGTGACGCCGCGCAGGCGGCCAAACCCGCGCGGGCCGCCCTCGTAACTCTCCAGGTCAATGCCCCCGCGGCTTTTGATGGCGGCTACGTGGGCCGCCGTGCGGTTATAGAGAACTACAGGGAAGCCCATGAGGGCCAAATGGGCAGCCATCGCCTTGCCACCATGCCCAGCGCCGATGACGGTGTAGCGCGTGTCCGAACTCATTGGGTCGTCTCCTCTGAGGGTGGGGTTGCAAGAACCTGCCCGCGATGGATGATGCCGACCACCTGCGGCACGTTGAGGACGAAGGCGATGCCGCGCCCCGGCTGCTCCAGGTGCCCCGCGGCGACGGCGGCCCTGAGCACCTCTTGACAGTGGCTGCGCTCTATCAGGATGAGCGCGACCTCTCTCTCGCTGCTCAGGTGCAGGCCGAAGAAGGTCCGCGCCTCATGAATGCCGGTGCCGCGGGCGTACATGATCGTCGCGCCCTCCGCGCCGGCGGCCTTGGCCGCATCCACCACGGCATCGGCTTCGCCCCTCGGCACGATCACGCAGATCAGTTGATACTCTGGCATTGTCCACTTCACCGTTGCAAAATGTTCAGGATGATGCCCAGGCCCAAAACCGTCACGATAGGGCCGATGGCCGCCAGGGCCACCAAGCCGAAGCCGAAGATCAACACATCCTCCCGCCCCAGGGCACGCGCCAGGCCCACGCCCAGCGCGATCACCAGCGGCACGGTCACGGGGCCGGTCGTCGCCAGCGCGGCGTCGTAGGCGAGGCTGGTGTAACGTTCGGGAGCGAAGTAGGTGAGGGTGACGAGGATGGCCAGGGCCGGCACCAGCATGTCTGTGCCCTTGACGCCGTAGATGATGCGGAGGCTGCCGACCGTCAACCCCAACGCGACCCCGATCGCGACGGTGTGCATGAAGAGGGCGCGAGGCAAGGCGCCGCCGGTCAAATCGTCCACCTCCAGGCTCATCACGTTGAGGGCCGGCTCCGTCAACGTGGCCGCGTAGCCGACGGCCAGCGAGAAGAGGACGACCATCGGCACCGAGGCCCGGATGGCCAGGCTCTCCGCCGTCGCCTGGGTCAGGGGGAGGAGCCCGAACCGCAGCCCCTGGGCGAAGATGAAAAGCCCGAGCAGCACGAGGATCAAGCCGATGCCTATCTCTCGCCACGCGCGCAGGGGTTGGCGCAGGAGCACGAGTTGAAAGGCCAGCAGCAGCCCTATCAAAAGGAGCACAGCCCTGGCCGTCTCTGCCAACGCGCTGAGAAGGTAACGCCAACCTCCCATGAGCCTTCCCAGGAGCCTCCGTTTCCCTAAGGTGCGCCTCCGAGGAGGTCGGCCAGCCGTTCGCGCTCGCTCAGGGGCCGACCGCTGGCCGGGTCCACCGCCACGCAGGCGCCCCCTACGATGCGGGTCACGACCTTGCCCCGACCGTAGGGGTTGTTCTGCAATTGCGGCGCATCCATGATACCTGTGGTTACCGCGCGCGTCAAGGTCGCGGGGTCGGCCAGAGGGTCGTCCACGCCGGGGCCGGCCAGCGCGCGGATGGCCTCCAGCGTGTAGCGGGCCTCGGAGACCAACTCATGAACCCGACGTCGGATCGCCGGGTCGGCGGTCGGGTCCGGCTGGCCGCGCAGGGCGTTCTCTATGGCGCGGCGGGCGATGCGGCTGGCGACGATGACGTCGTGCGCCGTCGCGGCGTGGTGGGCTTCGGTATGGCCGACGATGTGCACGATATGGGGCCGCAGCATCATCTGCGCATAGACGCTGGCGGCCAGGTGGCCGCGCGCGGCCTCCTCGTCCAACGGGTAACTCAGGAGGCCGGTGCGCGTCTGCCGCCAGACGCGAAAGCCGTCGTCTTCCAATTCTCTCACCATCTCCAGACACGCCAACATCTTTGCCAGGTCCATCGCGTCGGAAAGGCCCGGGGGGCTATTGAACATCAGTAGGGCGATCTAGACTTTGACGCCCATGGCCTTGGCATTGTAGGCCGACAGGTATGCGCTGACCACGTAGACTACATCGGGCGCGTCGCGCATCACCCAGTGATG
>DAOTYP010000088.1:0-13122 GCA_034434975.1 Anaerolineae bacterium
CTTGCTGTCGCGCTGCTCGTCCTCGCTATCCAACAGGCCGTTGCCGTTGCTGTCGGCATACAGAATGAGGAGGACGCCCGGCAAAGGCGGTTCCCCGGCGTCGCGCACGCCATTCAGGTTATCATCCCGCCAGACGAAGCCCTGGATAGTGGCCAGGCCGCGCGTAGGGGTTGGCGTCGGCGTGAGGCCGCCCGGTGTCGGCGTGCGCGTGGGGGTAGGGGTGACGGTCGGCGTCGGGGTGCGCGTCGGCGTCGGCGTGGACGTTACGTTAGGCGTTTTGGTCGGCGTAGGGGTCGGCCCCAACGGGAAGTTGCGGAAGGCCCAATAGATCGTGGTGTTGGCCACCACCACGAGGGTGACCTGCGTCCCTCCAGGCTCGGAGCCGTAGCCCGCAGGTGGCGTCTCCAACAGGAAGTACTGCCCCGGCTCCAGGTTCGTGAAAGCGAAAGTGCCGTCGCCGCCGGTGGTGCGCGAGCCGATCAGGATGCTGCCCGGCATCTTGCGCAAGGTGATGACGGCCCCCGGCAAGCCCGGCTCGTCGCTATCTTGGATGAAGTTGTTGTTGATGTCCCAATAGACGCTGCCGACAATGTGGCCGACGGTGGGGGTAGGTGTCACCGTGGGTGTCGGGGTGCGGGTGGGGGTGGAGGTCGGCGTCGCGGTCGGTGTAGGCGTCGGCAGCGGTTCGTGGCCGAAGTTCCACTCAAAGGTATAATTCGGCAGGACGTTGAAGCCCAGGTTATCAATGGTAGTGATGATGTAGCCGGGGGGCGGGGTCGTCTCGCGCAGGATGTAACTGCCGGGAACCAACTCGGCGAAGATGTACTTGCCCGTGGCTTGCGTGGTGACGCTGTAGATCAACTGGTTCGTCTGCGCGTCGCGCAGGGTGATCACCGCGCCGGCCAGCGGCGGATCCAGGAAAGGATCGTACTGGCCGTTGCGGTTTATGTCGTGATAGGCGACGCCGCGCACCGTGCCGTGATTAGGCGTCGGCGTGGCCGTCGGGGTAGGGGTGGGAGTTACCGCGGGCGTAGCGGTCGGCGTGCGCGTGAAGGTCGGCGTCGGCGTCGCGGTGAAAGGGGGAGTCGGTGTGCGCGTCGGCGTGTTCGTCGGCGGGATGTTAGGCGTCGGCGTGTTGGTGGCGAAGGGGTCGCGCGTGGGCGTGTTGGTGCGGGTCGGCGTAATCGTCGGCGTGTTGGTAGGATCCGGCGCCGCGCCCCCCACCTTCCTCACGTCCACCATGTGGATGTACTCGTTGCCGTCAAACGCGTTGTCTTGGTTGCGCGCGTCTATGGCGAAATCCAGCCCCGTGCCGTCCAGGTCGCCGGGGATGCGCCCATCGGTGATGGTGAAAACGACGCTACGCAGGTTGCGGGTTCCGTTCTTTTTGACGCAGGTCTCGCAGCCAGTAGCGCGCACCGTGGGGTCGTCGGGCACGGCGTACCTGCCGCCGGAGACCGAATCGTAGTACAGGCGGAAGACGTCGGTTCCGATGTCAAAGAACTTGACCGTGACGGTGTAGGTGGCTCCCGCGCCCATGAAGGCGTTGTCCACGTCAAACCACATCCGATAGTTGCCGCTGCTGCCGTCGGTGCGGCGCGCGAAGTAGGCTTCAACGTTAGAGAGGATGGTGTTCCCTCCCTGCGTGCGCACCACCGCTGAGGCGGGAAGGCTGGAGTTGTAAGGGCTCATGTTGCAGGGGTATGGCTGGCTCGGGTTCAAGGGATCGCGAGGCCCCTCCGTGCCGGGGTCGCACAGCCCCAAGTGCACCTTGTACTTAATCGAGTTGTAATCGATGTACTCCGTGTTGGTCTCTATGACCGTCCGCCCGTTGGGCGCGCCCTCCACCTGCTTCAGGAAGTACTCAAAATTGCCCAAGATGGGCCAACTGCACCCCATGCTGGGGCAGTTCTCAAAGGCTTGGCTGCCGTAGGCCATCGGGTTGCGATGCTCACGCATGGCCACCCAGGCCGACGGCGCGGTGTAGACGTCCTTGCCGAAGTAGGGGCTCCACCTCTCAATGAGGGAGATGAACTCCGGAATCGGCGTGCCGTTGTCGTAGATGAACTGGCGGCGGAAGCGCACGTAGTCGGAGTGGCGATGGAGCGCATGAAGGATGGCCCAGTAGAAGTCGCGGTTGTCGGGGAGCATGTGCTGGTAGGTCTCCCACGCGATGGGGATCTGCAATTTGTACCGCTCCACCGCGTCCAACTGGCCGCAGTAGGTCGTGGTAGGACAGGCTGTGGAGTAGTTGTTGCCGACGATGGCGTAGTTGCCGTCGGGGTAGAGGCCCAGGATGGCGATCCCCGCGCCGCGGCTCACCGCGTGGTTGCTGAAGCCGGGCCGCTCGCTGGGAGAGAGATAGAAGGGCGACGAGTTGATGAACATCGGGATGCTGGCGGGCTTACCAGCGGCGTTGAATTCGTCTATCCAGATGTCGGTGATGGCGTTCACCGCGTCCACCCACATCTGGCTGGTGAAGCCGCCGGGGAGCGATTGCAGGTCCCGCTCATCCTCGTTGTCGCAGGGCCGGGTCTCGCCGTCCACCCCATGGGCCATGCTGATGAACTCCACCTTGGCCCCCAGGTCCGGCCGCTCCACGAAGAGGTACCGGGCCAGCGCACGCACCCATTGGCGCAGGTAGGTCTGATAGAGGCTGCTCCAGTAGATCGGTACCTTGCACTCCAGGTCCAACCGCTTCTGGCCTTGCCGGGCTCCCTTGGGCGTGGCGATGCGGATGGTCGCGCTGTGGATGCTGCCACTGGTGTAGGGGATCTGGGCCCAAGACGGCATGGCGGCATCGGCACAGATGATCCCCTCGGCGACCTGCCAGCGGGTGGTGGTCGTGGTGAAGGAAAGCCCTATCTTCTTGCCGTCTCTGGAGTGGGTGGTGATGTAGCTATCCAACCCGCTGAAGTCGTAAACGCCGTTAGAAGGGTTCATGCTGGCCCAGGAGAAGTAGTTGACCGCGCCGGCGATCTTGTAGGTGTTGCGATCCAAAAAGGTGCTGCCGATGACGTAGAAGCCGGGTTGGCTGGAGCCGATGGCAGGAGACCGGGGGCTATCGGGCGCCTTTTTCCCACGCGCCGAGGGCGCAGCCGAAACCTGCGCGGCCAACACAAGGACGATTCCCAACAGGAAAGGGATAGCAACAGGCTTTAGTCTCATAAGCGGTCGTTCCTACAAGCATCCAGGGATCGGGCCCCACAGGTTAGGGAGGACCTTGGCATCTCGCGTGGCGCCTCGGTGAGCCTCCGCACAAGCGCATAATCATTATAGCAGGATGGGATGAAAAGCGCACAACGGTCTCACCCCTCACGCGATAGGAGCCGAGGCCCGCGCGGTGGTGCGTATTTCCTGTCTTTCAGACGCAGGGCGAGACGAAAAGTCGCGGCCCCCAGGCCCGGTGAGCACAAAGGGCAGGCCGGGCTTCCTCAGAAGAGGAGCCCTGGCCTGCCTGGGTAGATGAAAAGGGGTAGCCCGGACAACCTGCTAGCCCGCATCTTTGCCAGCGAGCACCTGCGGGATGGTGCGCAACAGGATGGAAAGGTCAAGGCCCCAGGAACGCGCCTCAATATATTGCAGGTCCAAACGCACGATCTCATCAAAGGAGAGACGGCTGCGTCCGTTGATCTGCGCCAGGCCCGTGAGCCCCGGCGTCACATCTACCCGCCGCCACTGCCAAGGCTCAAACGCCTCCGCCTCATAGGCCATGAGAGGCCGGGGCCCGACGAAGCTCATGTCACCCTTCAGGATGCAAACCAACTGCGGCAGTTCATCCAGGCTCGTCTTGCGCAGGATGCGCCCCACGCGCGTCACGGCCCGCAAGGCGCCGGGCGGCTTCTGGAGGCCGTCGGTGATGGCCGAGTGGCCGTTGATGTAGGCCCTGGCAAACTCCCGATGCGTGTGGGTGTGGTCGCCGTTGGTCATGGAGCGGAACTTGTAGAAGGGGAAGACGAGCCCATCCTTGCCGACCCGCTTCTGCACGTAGATCACCGGGCCAGGGGAATCCAACTTGATGGCGATGGCGATGAGGAGCATCAAGGGCGCAAGCAGCACCAGGAGCACGATGGACAGGACGACGTCAAACACCCGCTTGGTGCGCTCATACAGGCGCTTGTCCCGGCGCGACCCGGCCACGATCCATTGCGGCATCGCCGTGCCCAGGCCGAAAGCGCGTCGCCATGGGCTCGTTTGCGTCCGCGTTTGCAGCATGTCAGAGCCTCCCATGGACCCCCGCCTCTTGTGCTAAGATGATAGCATAATACGATGAAAACAGAATGAAAACCTGGCCCCCAGCAGATGACAGAATTTAAAGGAACGCCTTTGGGAGGTAAGACAATGGTACTACTCCGTCACCATCAGTTCACCCTCAGGGCGGCGTGATGCGACGCTCACCGAAGTTGTTGTCAATGCTGCGTTGCCCCGGCCACAGGTACAGCGTGATCTCATCGGGTGTCGTACTGATATAACCCTCGGGCTGCGTTTCCGTAACGGTGTAAGTCCCCGCCTCCAGGTTGGCAAAGCCGTACCATCCGCCCACGGTTACCCGTCTGGCAAGGACGACCCCCTCCGCGCTCAGGGTGATGGTCACGCCGCTGATGTACGGCTCGTTCAGCCACGGCTCGTAGCGGCCATTTGCGTTCAGGTCCTCAAACACCCATCCCTCAATGCGGGCCAGGCCGACGCCGGGCGTGGGCGTCGGCGTCCGGGTGGCGGTCGGCGTGACGGTGGGGGACGGGGTGAGGGTCGGCGTGCGCGTGGGCGTCGGCGTCGGGACCGGAAAGTCGCGCAAGAGGCTGGGCAGGTAGTAGGGGCGCGGCGTGGCAGTGGGGGTGCGCGTCGGCGTGCGGGTGTGGGTGGGCGTCGGCGTGCCCGTCGGCAGGGCAGTCGGCGTGGCCGAGGGCGTGGCGGTCGGCGTAGCCGTCGCCTGCGGCCCCAACGGGCAAGCGATATCCAATTTGTACGTTCCTGCCGACCCTTCGTACCCATCTACCACGATGTATATTTCACCGGCGGGCGCTTCCGGCGCAACGGCGTAGGTGTCGCCACCGGCCAGGCAACGATCGGCATAGGGCCCGTCCAAGATGAAGACGTCCAGGTCACCCTGCTGGGCATTGTAGGTCAGGTTGGCTGTGACGGGCTGGGCCGCCGCCAGGTAAACCCGGTAGAGGTCTTCCGGCCCCGATTCGTTCCACCAGGGGAGGCAGGAGTAACGGGAGACGAGGGTGCGCGCGGCCCGCGTGTCGCCCTGATAACTCGCGCCGCAACTGGCCGGCCGCGCCCGCGCCGGCTCCAACGGCGGCGTCGGTGTCGGCGTGCCGGGCGTCGCGGTCGGCGTGAGGGTCGCCACCAAGCGCGCGGCGAAATTGACGGTCACGGTCCCTTGCCCGCTGATAGGGATGAACAACTCGCTCAACGAAATGAAAGCATAGCCCTCCGGGGGCGTGGCCTGAAGGCGATACGTCGCAGGGGCCAGGCCCTCCAGGCGATACAGCCCGTCGGCCCCCGTCGTCTGCGAGGCGACCGGCTGGCCGCCCAAGGTGCGCAAGGCCACGACGGCCCCTGCCAGAGGCGGTTCGCCCCCTTCCGGCAACTGGTTCTCGTTCAGGTCAAGCCAGACCAAACCGGCGATCGCGCCCCCTTCGGCGAAGTGCCGGCTCCCTTCGGCTATACAATTTGACGCAAAACAAGGCGCAAGGTCGCGCCGAAGGAGGTTTTTGATCCCCCCTTCGGCGCGCGCCATCACGGCCAACCAGAGTCCGGCGCAGAGCACGAGGCTCGCCTGTAGCAGCCAACGTCGCGTTTTCCTCACCTCAACCGTCGCCCCCTCCTTCTCCCCTCCCTCAAGTAGAGAGAGGGAGAGAACAGGAGGAGAAAAGGGCCTCCGTTCCGCTACTCGGCATCCTGTAGGATCATCGGCAGGTAAGCGCGCGGCACGCTAGGCAGATCGGTCGGCGTCGGGGTCGGCGTGGGCGCTGGGATGACCGGGTAGTTCCAGACCAGGTCCGAACCGTTGTTCAAAGGCGCAATGAACGGGAAATCGTAGGCCGGATTGGTCGTGTAGCCCGGCGGGTTGACCTTGGTGATGCGGTACATCCCCGGCGGCAGGTTGAACACGTAGAGGCCATCGCTGGCGGTGGTGTAACTGATCACCTCGGTGTTGCCGGGGTAGGTCCAGGCCGAGACGAGCGCGCCCTCCACGCCCGGCTCCTCCTCTTGGAGCGCCCCGTCGTCGTTCAGGTCGGCGAAGACTTTGCCGCGCACGCGGCCCAGGGCCGAGGTCGGGGTCGGCGTCGGTGTCTCGGTAGGGGCGACCGTCGGCGTGGGCGTCTCCGTCGGCGTGTTCGTCGGCGTGGGCGTCGGCGTGCTGTAGGAGATGCGCACCAGGTCCACCATGTGAATCCACTCGTTGCCGTCCAACACGCCGTTCTCGTTGCGCGAGTCAATAGCGAAATCCATGCCGCCGGTCAGGTGCCCGTTCAGCCGCGCGTCGGTGATGGTGAAGACGGCCTCTTTGAGCCTGGTCGTCTCGCCCTTCTGCACCCAGGTCTGGCCGGTGCTGTCCAAGGCAGCATACTTAGGCCCGTTGACGGAGTCGTAGTAGAGCCGCCATTTGTCGTTGCCGATGTCAAAGTACTTGACGGTGATGCGCACCGTGCGCGGCCCTTCGGGGATGCCGCCGGGGTTGATATACCTGCTGTCCGCGTCAAACCACATCATGTAGTTGTTGGTCGCCTGGTCGGTGCGGCGCGCGAAGTAGGCCTCTATGTTGGAGAGGATCGTGTTGCCGCCGACAAATTTGATCTCTTGCGAGGCAGGCAGGAGGCTGTTGTAGGGGTTGGTGTTGCACGGATAGCCCGGCGGGCCGGCAGGGGCCGGGCCGCAGAGCCCCAAAGACACCGGCTGGCCGCGGACGGTGCTGGTGTTGGTCTCAATCACCGTCCGCCCGTTGGGGACGCTGTCCACCTGCCTCAGGTAGAACTCAAAGTTACCGAGCACAGGCCAGTTGCTGTTGGTCTCAAAGCCTTGACTGCCGTACTCCATCGGGTTGCGGTGCTCGCGCATCGCCACCCAGATGGACGGGGTCGTATCCACCGTCACGCCCAGATAGGGTTGCCACTGGTTGATCAGGCTTACGATCTCCGGCACCGGCTGGCCGTTGGCATCTTGATGGACGAACTGGCGACGCAGGCGAATGTAATCCGACTTGCGGGCCAGGGCGTTGAGGACACCCCAGTAGAAATCCCGGTTGTTGGGGAGCATGTGCTGGTACGTCTCCCAGCCCACCGGCACCAAATGGCCATAGTTGATGATGCCGTCGTAGTTGCCGCAGTTGGGAGGGTAGCCGATGGTGCCGTAGATCGCGCCGTTGGAGTCGGGGTAGAGGCCCAGGAGCGCGATCCCCACCCCACGGCCAGCAGCCCAACCGAGGAACTGAGGACGCTCGGAGCACGATAGGTAGTAGGGCGAGCCCAAGATGAAAAGGGGGCCTGTGTAGCCGACCTGGTTGCGGAACTCATCCCACCAGATGTCGGTGATCCGGTTCACCGCCGAGACCCACGTGGCGCTGGTGAAACCGCCGGGGAGCCCTTGCAGGGCAGGCTCATCCTCGTTGTCGCAAGGCCGGGTCTCGCCGTCCACCCCGTGGGCGATGCCGATGAACTCCACCTTCGCGCCGAGGTCGGGCCGCTCTACGAAGAGGTGTTGCGCCAGCGCGCGCACCCATTTGCGGACGTAGCTCTGATACTTGGTGCTATGGTAGATGGGTACCTTGCAAGGGAGGTCCAGCCGCTTCTGGCCTTGCCGCTCCCCTTTGGGCGGCGAGATCACCACGGTGTAATTGTTGACGTTGGCGCTGCCACCCGGGTGCGGCTGTATGGCCCAAACGGGCATGGCATCGTCGGCGCAGATGATCCCCTCTTCGTTTTGCCAGCGGGTCGCCGTAGTGAGAAAGGAGAGGCCCACCTTGCGTCCGTTGATGGCCTTGGTGCTGATGAAGTAATCCACATCGCCGAAGGTATAGACGTTCTCGGCCGGGTTCATGTGTTTCCACTTGAAATAGCCCATGTCGCCGACCACGCCGTATTTAGGGTCGCTCAGGTCTATATCGGGCCGGGTGTTGATGGCGTAGAAGCCCGGACGCCGACCTGAACCGACGTAGTCTGGGCCAGAGGGCCCTTGGGGAGCCGAGGAGGAAGGGTCGCCAGGGAGGGAGGGGTTGGCGAGGGTGACCGCGGCCCCGGTGAGCAAGGCCAGGAGCAGCGCGATCAGAAGAACAGGAAAGTACCGATGCCTCATCGTGCCGTGAAACTCCTTTTCAAAATGTGTGACAGGGGCCCCATCTACTAAATGATACCAACCCAACCTGAAAAGATCATGAAAGAAGAGCCCTCAACAGATGAAAATTCCGCAATTTTAATGAGGGCCGCAAGAAAAAAGCGATAGGGATAGCGTTCACATGCTACCATAAGAGCAGGGCTTTGGCAAATCCGTCGCGCGGTCAGACGGTTGCGTTGGGTGTGGCGGAAAAACACGGTCGGCCCCTGCGCGGCGAGTTGTCTTTTGCTGCGGCGCAGTGTATAATAGCGGCCAACTTGTGCGCAAGAGAACGGGTAGCATGTTGAAGACTCACTTGTGCGGTGAATTGCGTCTCCAGCATGTCGGTCAGAGGGTCACGTTGGCCGGTTGGGTGCACCGACGGCGCGACCACGGCGCGCTCATCTTCCTGGATGTGCGGGACCGGGAGGGGATCGTACAGGTGGTATGCGATGCCGAGCGCGCGCCTGCCGCCCACGCCAGCGCAAGCGAGGTGCGCCCCGAGTACGTAGTGCAGGTGCAAGGGGTCGTGGAGGCGCGGCCGGCAGGCTTGGTGAACCCCGCCTTGCCTACGGGGGACATAGAGGTCCACGCCTCACAGATTCAGGTGCTCAACCCCGCGCGCACGCCGCCCTTCTATCCCAGCGAGGCGACGGAAGTGGACGAAACGCTGCGTTTGCGCTACCGTTACCTGGACCTGCGGCGGCCGCGCATGCAACGCAACCTCCTCCTGCGGCACCGCATGAACCAGGTGATCCGCAACTACCTGAGCGAGCGGGGCTTCCTGGAGGTAGAAACCCCCATCCTGCTCAAAAGCACGCCGGAGGGCGCGCGCGACTACATCGTGCCCAGCCGCGTCCACCCCGGCAAGTTCTACGCGCTGCCTCAATCGCCTCAACAACTGAAACAACTCCTCATGGTCGCGGGCTACGAGCGGTATTTCCAGATCGCCCGTTGCTTTCGCGATGAGGACCTGCGGGCAGACCGCCAGCCGGAGTTCACGCAACTGGACCTGGAGATGTCCTTCGTGGAGCGAGAGGACATCCTGCAACTCATTGAGGGGCTCTTCATCACCTTGGCGCGCGGCCTGACCAACAAGCGCATCCAGGCTATTCCTTTCCCTCGGTTGACTTATGAAGAGGCGATGGCGCGCTACGGAAGCGATAAGCCGGACCTGCGCTTTGACCTGCCGCTGGTGGATTGCTCCGACCTGGCGAGGGAAAGTGGGGTACCGTTCTTCACCGCCGCGTTAGCGGCGGGCGGCCAGGTGAAGGCCTTGCGCGCGCCCGGCTGCGCAGGTTACAGCCGCAAGCAGATGGACGAGGTGGCCGCGCTGGCGCAGCGTCAGGGGGCGAAGGGAATGGCCTGGCTGGCCTGGGGAAGCGAGGGGCTGCGCGGCTCGCTGGCCAAGGCGCTGGCGCCGGGGCTGGCCGATGCCTTGCGGGCCCGTATCGGCGCTGAGGACGGCGATCTCCTCCTCTTCGTAGCCGACCAACCCACGGTAGTAGCCGCCAGCCTGAGCGCGCTGCGGACGGAGTTCGCGCGCCGTCTCAACCTGATAGATGAGAACCTCCTCGCCTTCTGCTGGGTGCTGGACTTCCCTCTCCTGGAATGGGACGCGGAGGAGGGACGCTGGTCAGCCGTGCACCATCCCTTCACGGCGGCGGTAGAGGAGGATTGGCCGCTCCTGGAGACGGACCCCGGCCGCGTGCGGGCGCAGGCTTACGACATCGTATGCAACGGCTACGAGGTCGGCGGCGGCAGCATCCGCATCCACCGGCGCGAACGCCAGGCGGCCATGTTCCAGAGGCTCGGCATCACGCCGGAGGAGGCGCAAGCCCAGTTCGGCCACCTTTTGGAGGCCTTTGAATACGGCGCGCCGCCTCATGGCGGGATCGCGCTGGGCCTTGATCGCATCGCCATGATCTTCGCCGACGAGCGGAGCATTCGCGAGGTCATCGCCTTCCCCAAAACCGCGGCCGCGGTGGACCTCCTCTTCCAGGCGCCCTCCGAGGTCTCGCCTCGGCAATTGCAGGAGTTGCACCTGCGCATCGCTCAAGATGAATGAAAGCCCCTCGCATCCTGAGGCCCGAGTTCAGCGGCGGGATGGGAAAAGGCGCTGGCCCAAGAGGAACAGCCCCAGCAAGATCAGCAGCACCGGCCAGTATCGCCCCAGCGTGATCGGCCCTCCCAGAAACGAGCCGAAGATCAGGAACATCACCAGGCTGGCCACGACCGCGCGCAGGCCCTCGCGCACCGCCGCGCCGCGCTCCCCTTCGCCCAGCAGGCCCGCGAGCATGGTCCCTACGCCAACGAAGCCGGGGAGCAACGTCCAGGCGTAGGCCCAACTTGCCCAATCGCCGGTAGCGTTCTGGTAATAAAGCAGGGCGCCAATGCCGCCGATGAGGCAAGCCGGCGTCGCCAAGCCGGGGGCTCTACCCAGCAGGCCGATGAGCAACAAGGCAACACCGGCGCCGACGACCAGCAACGGCCAAGCATCGGCCCAGTTCAACCACTCGGCCAGGCCCGGCACCAGTTGCAAGGCCAGGAAAAGGACCCCAAGCAGGATGAGCAAAAACCCTACAGCCAGCGTGGACCTCTGTTGGCGATCCATAACCTTCTCCTGTCTGTGAACGCGCGCAGATCGCGCGGCCGAAAATCGGTTGGCTCTGCCCGTCACCCAGGCTCAGAAACCAAGGCGGAGAGGATCTCCCCCCAATGGTTAAAGCGCAAGAGATGACCTTCCTCGGGCAGGAAGTGGGCCCGGCAACGGGGGATCGCGGAAGCCATGTACTGCCCCATGCTGAGAGGGGTAGTCTGGTCCTTCCCGCCATGCCACAGGTGAACCGGCACCGCGATGTCCTCCAGGCGAAAGCCCCAGGGCCGCATGAAAACGACGATGTCCCAAGCGTGGCCGCGCAGGCCGGCGCGGTAGGCTTCGGCGTAGTTCTCTATGAACAGCGCCCTGATGTCCGCTCGAGCGAGGATGGCCCGATCAGACGCCGGCGCGCGGGCGGCGCGCCGGTCCAAAAAGCGCCCCGCGTTGCGGCGCACCGCGCGGGCGGTTTGCCAGGCTTCCCACCTCGCGACCTGATGCACGAGCCAGGGGACCTTCAGGACCAGGGCGATGTTGATGCGCCGGAGCCGGGACATGCCGGCGACAGCCGCCGGCGCATTTAAAGGGGCGCCGCCGCTGACGATGGCCGCCGCGGTCAAGCGGTGAGGGATCTTGAAGGCGCAGGCCGCAGCGTAAGGCCCTCCGCCTGAAACGCCCACCACCGCGAAGCGGGCGAGACCCAGCGCGTCGGCTAACGCCAGCACGTCATCAGGCCAATCCAGCAGGGTGCGGCCGGGCTGAAAGTCCGAGAGGCCGTAGCCCGGCCGCTCCGGGGCGATGAGGCGGATGCCAAGGGAGGTGGCAAGGGAGGGATCGGTATGCCACGAAAGCCGCGAGCCGGGTATGCCGTGAAAAAAGAACACCGCTTTGCCTGCCGGGTCGCCGTATTCGGCGTACCCCAGCGACCTCCCGTCGCGCAGACGGATGCGTTGATCCCTGGCAAAAGGTGAGGCGACGGCAACCATGCACTCCTCCTGCCAGACCTAGGCTCCCTCACAGTTGGGCATCGGCGGATGAAGACGGGGCCGGCTCCGAGGGGCCCCCTTTTGTCCCCGGCTTCTCCCCCTCCGCAGGCGCGCCGGCCGCGGCAGGTCCAACGGTCGGAAGATCCGTTACGGCGACGGCAGGCGCGGGCTCCGGCTCAACGGCAGGCTTGGGTGCCTTCTTGCCCGGGGTAGGGATGGTCACGGTGACCGTCCCCACGGCGCGCAGTTGGCCTAAGAGGAGACCCAGGCCGATGGCCACGAGCAGAAGCGGCCACAAGCGGCCGATGAGATCGGCGTTAGCGCTCCTCTCGGCGGTCAAGACGACGGCCCCGAAGAGGATGAGCGCCAGGGCAGGGATCGCCGCCCAGCCAAGGGGGCGTTGCGCATTGCGCAACAAGTAGAGGATGCCGAAGATCAACCCTAGGCCGATGAACAGCAGGCCACCTTGCTGGTAATCGTTCAAGCGAGTCGTTTGATTGACGGCGGCTATGACGCCGATGACCCATAGCATCCCTCCGGGCATCACAGCCCACCAATGAGCCCTATCCAGGGCGAAAAGGAGCCAGAAGCCCAGGCCGATGCTCCCCAAAAAGACCGTCGCCAGCCAGGCCTGAGGCACCAGCCCGCGCTCTCCGAGAAGGACGGTGGCCGCCAGGCCCAGCAGGGTGAAGGCAGGGATGACCAACCACCACTGGCGGCGGCTGGTCGCGAAGCGGACGAGGAAGGCGAGGCCGGCCACGGCGAAGACAGCGCCCGCTATCCAGGCGAGCCAAGGGCCAAAGAGGCCAAAGTTGTGGAGAAGGAAGACGACGCCCCCTACCAAGAGAAAGGCGCCCCACCCAAGGGCCTCGGATGGTCCGCGTACGTTGCGCATGAGGCACCCCCTTGTTTTGATGTCTAAAGCACGGCCAGCACCTGCCCCATCTGGCCGGCCTCATAACCGCCCAAAGCCTCCACCTGAGCCGAGAAGTCCACGCTGCGGATGACCTCCAGGAGCGGACGGAGAAGGTCGCTTTCGTAATGCTCCTGTGGGATGACCAGGTCGTAGCGCTCGCGAAACAGGGGCACGAAATCCAGACCCAAAGCGCGCGCCGCGGCCAGGATGCCCAGCCCGCAGTCGGCCGCGCCGCTGGCAACCGCGGCGGCGACGGCCAGGTGAGTGAACTCCTGGCGCTCATACCCCCGGATGCGCGCGGCATC
>DAOTYP010000089.1:0-18030 GCA_034434975.1 Anaerolineae bacterium
TCCCTCGGGCTGTCCCTTCCACCCCCGCTGTCCGCTGGCCCAGGAGGTCTGCTCGGTGGAGGAGCCGCAGGCCCGGCTGGTAGGCTCGGAGCACATGGTGGCCTGTCATTTCGCCTGAACCTGTGAGGAAAGAGCATGGGGCGCTACATCTTGCAACGTCTGGCTGGCATCATAGCGGTCATGTTGTTCGTCTCGCTGATCACCTTCTTCCTGATGCACGCCGTGCCGGGCGGGCCCTTTGAGGCCTGGGCCTTGGAGAGGGCTCAGATCATCCCCGAAGAGGTCCTGAAATCGCTCTACGAGAAATACGGCCTGGATAAACCCCTCTGGCAACAATATCTTCTCTTCCTGAGGAACGCCATTCGCCTGGACTTCGGTTACTCCTTCTCCAGCACGGGCCGAACGATCGTGCAGATCTTCAAGGATCACTGGCCGTACTCCATTCAATTGGGGCTTCTCACCCTCGCCTTCTCCATGGTGGTCGGCTTGGGGTTGGGCATCGCCGCGGCCATCAAACAGGGCACCTGGATAGATCACTTCGGCACGCTGGTTTCCATATTTTGCCTGGTGATGCCCAGTTTCGTGTTCGCTGTCCTCTTGCAGTTCATCTTCTCCGTGAGGCTCGGCTGGCTGCCGACCGGGGGATGGGATAGCCCCAAACAATGGATCATGCCGGTCTTGGCCAACTCCTTGGGGCCAGTCCTCATCTTGCAGCGTTACACCCGAGCCAGCATGGTGGATGTCATGCGCGCGAACTACGTCCGCACCGCACGCGCCAAGGGGCTAAGCGAACAGCGCGTGATGCTGATCCACGTCTTCAAGAACGCTCTCACCCCTCTGGTTACCGTCGCCGGCCCGATGATTGCCAGCCTGATCATCGGCTCCTTCTTCGTTGAAAGCATCTTCCGCATCCCCGGCATCGGGGCCTATTGGGTGCGGGCAATCACTAGCCGCGACTACCCCATGATCATGGCCACAACGATAGTGTGGACGGCATTGATCAGCGTGACTTACCTCATCACTGATTTGGTGTACGCTTTGATTGATCCCAGGGTGACCTATGTGAAGGAGAGGTAACATGGCCGTAGCAACCCCTACCGTTGGGAGCACGACCGTATCTGTGGCGCGACGGCAGGGCACCTGGGCCCAAGTGTGGTTGCGCTTCCGCCGCAACAGGGCAGCCATGATCGGCCTCGGCTTCATCCTACTGGAGGTCGTGGTCGCCATCCTCGCCCCCTGGATCGTGCCTTACAACCCCTACAGCGGCGATTACACCGCCACCTGGCAACTGCCAAACAGCAAATATTGGCTGGGCACCGATGACCTGGGGCGAGATGTGCTGAGCCGCCTCATCTACGGCACTCGCGTTTCCCTCGGCGTCGGCGTCCTCAGCCAATTGATCATCGTGCTGATCGGCGTGCCGATCGGAGCCTTGGCGGGCCTGCTGGGTGGCTGGGTGGATTACATCATCATGCGCATCGTAGACGTCCTTTCGGCGCTTCCCGGCATGCTCCTCTACATCCTGATCATGATTGTGCTGGGCTCGGGGTTTTTCAACATCATCATCGCCATGTCTGTAACCGGCTGGATCGGCATCGCCCGTCTGGTGCGTGGGCAGGTCCTCTCGCTAAAAGAGACCGATTTCGTCCGCGCCGCGCGGGCGATGGGCGCCAGCCAACGCCATATCGTGTTCACCCATCTGATTCGCAATTCCCTGACCCCAGTGATCGTGTCGGTCTCGCTGGGCGTGCCTGGGGCCATGTTCAGCGAGGCAGGCCTCAGCTTCCTGGGCCTGGGCATCTCGCCTCCTACTCCCTCTTGGGGCCAGATGATCGGCCTCTACCAGAGCTACATCCAGCCCTGGTGGCATCTGGTGGTGTTCCCGTCCATCCTCTTGGCGGTCACTATGTTGGCCTGGATCCTGGTGGGGGATGGTCTGCGCGACGCGTTGGACCCCTCGCTGCGGCTCTGATGGGGGATGATCTCCCGGGGCCGCCTCCGCGATCACGGCCGTCTCAGGCGCCTCCCCGCGCAGCAGAAAAACCGCCCTGCGCAAGAGGCGCCTGTTCTTTTCTCGCCCAACGGCGCGGCGCGACCTTGACGCAAGGGCTTCCTGGGTGTAGGATGTCCTTGAGGGCACGTAGGGGCTTGGAGGCCGCCTCATGGGCACGCGGCGGGCGATGATGGATGGAAAGATGCGCATCATCGTGAACGCCGATGACTTCGGCCGTTCCGCGAGCATCAACGCGGCGATCAGGCGGGCGCACCGCGAGGGCGTGCTGACCAGCGCCAGCCTCATGGTGACAGGGGAGGCCGTGGAGGAGGCCGTCGCCTGGGCTCGGGAAACGCCCAGCCTGGCCGTGGGTTTACATGTAGTGGTGGCAGATGGGCAAGCAGCCTTGCCCGCCAGAGAGATCCCTCACCTAGTGGATGGAGACGGCCGTTTTCCTAAGGATGCGGTACGGGCTGGCCTGCGCTACTTCCTGAGCCGCACGGCGCAAGAGGAATTGGCGAGAGAGTTGGCGGCCCAGTTCGCCCGCTTCGCGGCGACGGGGTTGCCCCTCTCCCACGTGGACGGCCACCTACACATGCACGTGCACCCTACGGTGTTCAACCTGCTGCTGCCCTTGGCGGAGAGGTACGGGGCGGGAGGGATACGTCTGCCGCGAGACGACCTCCGCCTGGCCTTGGCCTACGACCGAAGCCACCTCGGGACGAAGGTCGCCTGGGCCATCGCCTTCGGCCTCCTCGGTCGTTGGTGTTGGCGCCGCCTGCGAGGCCGCGACCTGGTCATAACCGCTCGGGTGTACGGCCTGCTGCAGACGGGAAACATGCAAGAGGCTTACGTCGTGCGGGTGCTGCGCCAACTGCGGGCGCCTACGGCGGAACTCTACTTTCATCCGGATACCGCGCCCGGAGGTGAGGTCCTGGGCCCTAACCCTGGAGACCTGGCCACTCTCCTCAGCCCTGCCGTGCGACAGGCCATCCGACAGCGGGGCCTGTGCTTGGCTACTTACCCGGCGCTGAAGGCGGACGCGCAAGCGTCTACCCTGGTGAGGTAAGGCGAGATGCTTCAGAAACTCCTTTTGCTTCTCATCTTCGCCAGCTGGTTCTACTGGCTGATAGCCTGCCTGCTGGTCTCCGATTTCTTTCGGAGCCGGCCGGAACCCGATGTCGGCTTCACGCCGCCGGTTTCCATCCTCAAGCCGGTCAGAGGGCTGGACGCGCAGGCTTACGAGAATTTCGCCAGTTTCTGCCGGCAGGATTACCCGGACTTTGAGCTCCTCTTCGGCGTGGCCGACCCGGCGGACCCGGCCGTGCCGGTGGTGGAACGGCTTCGGCGCGACTTCCCTCAATGCCCCATTCGCCTGATCGTAGCCCAGGCGTTCGGGGCCAATCGGAAAGCCAGCATCCTGCACCACCTCGCGAGCCAGGCCCGTCATGAGATCCTGGTGGTGAGCGACAGCGACACGCGCGTAACGCCCGATTACTTGCGGCGGGTGGTTGCCCCCCTGGCCGATGAGAAGGTCGGCCTGGTCACCTGCCCCTATCGGGGCGAGGCAGCCATGACCTTTACAGCCCGCCTGGAGGCCCTGCACATGGGGGCTACCTTCCTCCCCTCGGTCATGGTCGCCCGCAAGTTCCTGAAGATGCGTTTCGCGATGGGAGCCACCATCGCCCTGCGCCGCCAGGCCCTGAACCGCCTGGGCGGTTTCGCCGCCGTGGCCGATTACCTGGCTGATGATTATCAATTAGGCGTGCGCATCGCCGACCTGGGTTATCGGGTGCAATTATCTAACTACATTGTGCTCATCATCCTCGGCGCGACGACTTTTCAGGAGCAGTGGACACGAGAGGTGCGCTGGGCGCGCACGAATCGCGTCTGTCGCCCTAGGGAGTATCCGGGCATCCTCTTGACCTTCACCACGCCCTTGGCCGCGACTTTGGCCCTCCTTTCCGGCTTTGCCACCTTGGAATGGCGAATCTTCCTGATCTCCCTTCTCCTGCGCTGGTGGGTGGCGTGGCGGGTCACGGGCTATACGGGGGATTGGGAGGCCCGGCGCTGGCTGCTCTGGCTACCGGTGCGGGACATGCTAAGCGCCCTGGTCTGGTGCGTCGGCGGGGTAGGGAGGCACATCGTCTGGCGCGGCGAAGCGTATGTGCTCCTTCCCGGCGGTCGGATGCAGCCGCTATCGTCCCCCGCGCCGGTCTCCTTAGAAGAAGAGGGAGCCAATACGGCCAACCATCCGGTCAACCCAGGGTAAAGGGCGGCCCCAATGGGTAGCGGACGCGCATGGTCATGCCCAGCCTCGGCCTTTACATTCACGTCCCCTTCTGCGAGCGTAAGTGCCCCTACTGCGACTTCAACACCTACGCGGGCTTGCAGCGCTTATATGCGCCTTACGCGCGCGCCCTGGCGCGGGAGATCACCCTCGCGGGCGAGGCCCTGAGCCATCCGCCCGCGCGCACCGTCTTTCTCGGCGGTGGCACACCAACCGTCCTGCCCACGGAACTTCTGGGCGAGATCCTAGAGGCTGTCCGTCGGGCGTTCGCCCTCCTGCCCGACGCGGAGATCACCGCCGAGGCCAACCCCGGCACGGTGGACCGGGCCCGTTTTGCGGGCCTGCGCGCGCTCGGCGTGAACCGCCTGAGCATGGGCGCGCAAAGTTTCCACGATGACGAACTTCGCTTCTTGGGGCGCATCCACTCGGCAGAAGATGTAGAGCGGGCCTTCGCCGCGGCGCGCGCCGCGGGTTTTGATAACGTCAACTTAGACCTGATCTACGGGTTGCCCGGCCAGCCTGTAGATAAGTGGAGGCGCACCCTGGCCCAAGCCGTTGCCTTGGGGCCGGAGCACATCTCCTGTTACGCGCTCACGGTGGAGGCGGGCACTCCCCTGGCCCGTTGGGTGGAAGAGAGGCGCGTCTCGCCGCCGGATGATGACCTGGCCGCCGACCTGTACGAGGAGGCCGAGGCAAGCCTGGCCGCGGCAGGCTACGAGCACTACGAGATCTCCAACTGGGCCCGGCAGGCCGAGGCCGACCATCGCGCCCAACACAACCTGATCTACTGGCGCAACGAACCCTACCTCGGCTTCGGCGCCGGCGCGCATTCCAGCCTGGGCGGACGACGCTGGTGGAACGTGCGCGCGCCGGAGGCCTACATCCGCCGCTTGGAGTCGGGCGAGGGCGTAACCGAAGGCGAGGAGACGATAGATGAAACCCTGGCCATGGGTGAGACGATGATGCTGGGCCTGCGTCTGGTGCAGGAAGGGGTCAGCCGCGAGGCCTTCGCCAAGAGGCACGGGCGCGACCTGGAAGAGGTGTACGCTGACGAGTTGCAGGAACTGGAGAGGTGGGGGCTCATAGAAAGGAGCCGCGCTCGCGTGAGGCTGACCCGGCGCGGCCGGCTCCTGGGCAACCAGGTATTCCGGCGCTTCCTACCTTGAGGCGCGCGCTCGGCCGCCATTTGTGGTACAATGGGGATAGGGGAGGCGGCTTCGGCAAGCCGATGTAGGAGGTGGAGCATGGCGGGCTACATCAGCCTGGTGCGGTTCACGCCGCAGGGCATCGCCACGATCAAGGACTTGCCCCAGCGTCTGGACGCGGTCAAGCAGGCGGCGGAAGGGATAGGGGTGCGCGTCGTCGGCCTCTGGATGACGATGGGCCAGTATGACCTGGTTGCCGTCTTTGACGCCCCCGATGATCAAGCCATGGCTTCTTTGCTCCTCGCCTTGGCGCGCAAGGGGAACGGCACCAGCGAGACGATGCGGGCCTTCAGCGAGGATGAGATTCGGGCCGTCGTGGCCAAGTTACCTTAGCGTAGGCAAGGGTCAGCCGCCTCTCCTGAACCAATGCCTTCTAGTAGATGACCATGGCGGCCCGTCAAGTACCGCCTCTGCTGCCTCGTGGCCCCGCCGATTGCGCCGGGCGACAAAGGGTCCCCCTCCCTCTCCCAAGTCAATAGGGAGGGGAAGGGGGACGGCTACCCTGCTCCGTTCGCGTCTATCGCCCGCCGCACCTGTTGCGCGAGCGCGCCGAACTCTGCGCTGGCCATCATCTCCACCGCGCGGGGGCGAGGAAGCGCGATCGTGATCTCCGCACGCAGCCGCCCCGGCCGCGGCGACATCACCAGCACCCGATCGGCCAGGAAGACCGCCTCGGAGATGCTGTGGGTGACCATGACCACCGTTTGCCGATGCAGGCTCCAGAGGCGCAGGAGTTCCAGGTTCATCCGCTCGCGGGTGAGCGCGTCCAGCGCGCCGAAGGGTTCATCTAGCAGGAGAACCTGTGGCTTGTGCACCAGGGCCCGCGCCAGAGCCACCCGCTGCTGCATCCCGCCCGATAACTGACGCGGATAGGAGCGCTCAAAGCCCTGTAGCCCTACCAGAGAGATGAGCGCCCGCGCGCGCGCCTCGGCCTCATCTCGCGCGGCGCCCTGCACTTCCAACGGGAGCATGACGTTGGCCAGCACCGTGCGCCAGGGCATCAGGTTCGCCCGTTGAAAGACGAAGCCGATCTCGCGGCAGGGCGCGGTCAGAGGTTTCCCGTACAGCCAGACCCTCCCTTCGTCCGGCTGCAAAAGGCCGCCCAGGATGCGCAGGAGCGAGGTCTTGCCGCAACCGGAAGGCCCCACCACCGCCAGGAATTCACCTGGCGCGACGGAAAGGGAGAAGTCGGCCAGCGCGGGCGTAGGATGCGCGGGCGCGTCACGGTAAGTATGGGAGAGGTGCTCGGCCCGCAAGGCGGGAAACCCTGTCGGCTCGGCCCCGCTACTTCCCCCCGATGAATCGGTTGGTGAAAAGCGCATCCACGTCCACATCGGTCGTGATCAATCCCATCTCGCGCATGAAGCGCACGGCGGTTTCCCAGGTCGCCCGGTCCGACGCGCCCAGCGGCTCCGGTTGTTGCCACAACTTCAGCGATTCATCAAAGATGGCGCGGTTCACCTTCTCGTTCTCCCCACCTGCCTCCGGCACGACCTTCAGGGCGATGCGGAAGGCTTCGTCGGGGTTGTTGAGCGTGTCCCGCAGGCCCTTGAGCAGCGCGCGCACCATCTTCTCCGCCAGAGCAGGGCGCTCTAAGAGGACTACCTCGCTGGTGACGAGGCCGTTGGCAGGGAGGTCAATGTAGTTGGAGACGGGGATGACATCCACCTCGCGCCCGGCCAGGCGCAATTGCACCGGCCCGTTCACAATGTAGTCTATCGCCGCCTCCACCTTGCCCTCTTGCACCGACGCGGCCTGGGTGAAGCCAATGGTTTGCAGGTTGACTGCCTTCTCATCCACCTTGGCCGCATAGACCAACGCCTTCCACGCCGTCAGGCTCGCGCCGCACAGGCAGGGGATGCCGACCTTGTGCCCCTCCAGTTTCTTCGGCTCGTTCAGCCCGGCCTCCTTGGGCGCGAAGACGGCGACGGGGAACTGGTTGTACCAGCGCATAATGTAGGTGAGCGGCAGGCCCTGCGCGCGGGCCAGGACGACCTCCTCGCCGCTGGCGACGACGAAGGGTATCTCGCCGGACGCGACCAGTTTCATCATGTCCGACTCAAAGCCGTAGCGCAGTTTGACCTCCAACCCTTCTTCCCGGAAGTAGCCCTTCTCTATCGTTACGTAGAAGGGCGCGAACTGGACGCTGGGGATGTAACCCAAAGCCAGGGTGATCGGCTCCGGCCCCCGGGTGGGCGCGGGCGTTGGCGTCGGCGCGCTGCGGGCGCAGGCAGCAGCCGAGAGCAGGAAGACGAGGCCGACGACGATGAACTTCTTGGTGTGCATTCTATCCCCTCCAGATGAGAAGTCGCGATTCCAGCCAATGGACCGCGCCATAGAGCGCGAGCGCGATGGCCACCAGCGTAAAGAGGGCCACGAAGAGGAGCGGCGTATCAAAGATGCCGCGCGACAGGTTGATGAGGAAACCGAGGCCGCGATCCGCGCCGACAAACTCGCCCACCACCGCGCCGATGACCGCCAAGGTAACCCCCACCTTGAGGCCGCCCAGGAGCACCGGCAAGGCGGCGGGCACCTCCAGGAGCATGAAGCGTTGCCAACGGCTTGCCCCTAGCGAGCGCATCAGCATCACCAAGTCCTCCTCTACCGAGCGCAGCCCGACGACGGTGTTGACCAGCGCAGGAAAGAACACGGTCAGCGCGCAGGTGAGAACCTTGGAAAGCCCACCGAAGCCGAACCAGATGATGAGAAGCGGCGCGATGGCGACGGCAGGAATGGCCTGGGAGGCGACGATGTAGGGCGAGAGCGTCTGTTCCAGCGTCGGCGATTTGGCGAGGCCGTAGCCCAGGAACACGGCGACGCTGAGCCCCAGGGCGAGGCCCGCGGCGACCTCCAACAACGTGATCTGCGTGTGCCACCAGAGGGTTCCATCTCGCGCGACGACGAGGAACCTGGCCCACACGCGGCCGGGCGAGGGCAAAATGAACGGCGCATACCGCTGCCAGCGCACCAGGCCCTCCCAGGCCAGGAGGGCGATGGCCAAGGCCGCGAGGGGAAGGAGCCTCTTCATGCGCTCTGGACGGTTCCACTTTCGCGCTTTCCCCGCGCGCTCGCTGACGGACCTTAGGAAAGGTGAAACAGCGTGTCTCCATTCCATCTGACATCCTCCGACCAGGCAGGGGCAAGGGGGCGGGACAGGCGAAACTCTCGGCCTCCTACGCCCCGGCACAACAAAACCCCCGAGGCATGGAGGCCTTCGGGGGTCGGTAGCATGCTGGGCACGCCGCGCCTGCATCCCAAGGCGCGCTGCGCCTATAGCCACCAGCCTTCTCCCATCCGGACTGTACCGTCGGCCCCGGCATCGCACCGGATCTGCCCACCCTAGTAAGGGTGGGCTCGCGGGCTCAGCGCCGCTAGATCAGCGCCCTACCGCCGATCGGGAATTGGCTTCCGCCTATGGAAGCCTCACCCTGCCCCGAAGGCCTGGCAATGTGCAACTGTCTGCGCGGATTATAACACGATCAGGTTAGATGTCAAGAAAGATGCTGACCGCTGTCCAGAGCGTTCAGTGCCGGCTTGCTACACAAAACCTGTCTGGTTGGATTTGACGCCCCCGCGCGCCTATGTTACACTCGCGCGGGCGGGGCTTCCTTATTTGATTTGCCCGTCATGACGCACAGCCCGCCAGGAGGACGTGGATGCGGCGTGTGGCCTTGGGGATAGACATCGGCGGCACGAACATCAAAATGGGGCTGGTGGCGGAGGACGGCTCGGTGCTACTGCATCGCTCGGCGCCGACGCCGGCCCACGACCCGACGGCCATGATGCGGACGTTGCGAGAGGGCGGCGACGCGCTGCTGACAGAGGCGCAAGCGCGCGGCTACCAGGTGCTGGCGGCGGGCATGGGGCTGCCCGGCATTCGGGACGAGGCGGGCGAGACGGCCCTCTTCACCAACAACGTCCCCGCCCTGCACGGCCTCCCCTTGCGCTCTACCCTCTCGGCAGCCTGGGGCTTGCCCGTCCTCCTAGATCAGGATTGTCAGATGGCGACCATAGGGGAGGCGCGCTTCGGCGCGGGGAAGGACTCGCACCGTTTCTTCTGCGCGGTGATAGGCACCGGCATCGGCGCGGGGTTCGCGGTGGACGGCCGGGTGATGCGCATCAGTTACGGTTATCTGGGCGAAGTCGGCCACATCGTTGTGGGGCCGGAGGATGTTCCCTGCACCTGCGGCGGGCGCGGTTGTCTAGAGGCAGTCGCGGCGGCCCCGGCCCTGGAACGCCAGGCCCGCGCCTTGGCCGAGGATGGCCGCTCCCCCTACCTGGCCGAGGTCTGGCGCCGCCAAGGGCGCGTCACCGCCTCAGATTTGGCCGACGCCGCTCGCGCCGGCGACGCGGCCGCGCAAGAGGTGTGGCAGAGGGTAGGCCATTATTTGGGCCTGGCCGTCGTCTCATGGGCCTACATCTTCACGCCCGACACGGTGGCCTTCGCCGGCGGCCCGGCGCGAGCCGGGGAACTCCTCCTCGCGCCGATCCGGGCGACGGTGGCAGCCATCGGCTCGCCGTTTTTCGTGGGGAAATTGCGCATCATACCGGCGGAACTGGGCGACCAGGCCGGCATGATCGGCGCGGCCGCGTCGGTGTTGTTCGAGAAGCCGTTTGCCCTGGGGAGACCTGCCTGCGAGGAGTCAACAACATGCGCATAGACGGCCGAGAAGCCACCCAACTGCGCCCGATCCGCCTGATCCCCGGCTGGGCCAAGCACCCGGAGGGTTCGGTTTTGGTGCAATGGGGTGAGACGTGGGTGCTGTGCAACGTCTCGGTTCAAGAGGAGGTGCCGGCATGGCGCGCGGGCCGCGGCCTGGGCTGGGTCACCGCGGAGTACGGCATGCTCCCTCGCGCCACCCATACCCGCAGCGATCGCGCCAGCCTGGCGGCCAGCGCCCGCACCCAAGAGATTCGTCGCCTCATCGGGCGCAGCCTGCGCGCCGCGGTGGACCTGGACAAACTAGGGGAGAGGACGTTGATCTTAGATTGCGACGTGCTCCAGGCCGACGGCGGCACCCGCACTGCCAGCATCACCGGCGGCTACGTGGCCGTGGCGTTGGCCCTGAGAAAACTGATGGACGCAGGCCTGATACCGCCGGAGACGTTGCGCCCGCCGATTGCGGCCGTGAGCGTCGGCATTGTGGACGGCGAGCCGCTCCTAGACCTTTGCTACGCTGAGGACAGCAAGGCCGAGGTGGATTGCAACGTGGTGATGACCGCCGACGGCCGCTTCGTAGAGGTACAGGGAACGGCCGAGGGTGAGCCTTTCTCGCGCGAGACGTTGGACGCGCTTCTGGCCCTGGCCGAGAAAGGGATTCGCGCGTTGATGGCCATGCAGCAAGCCGCGCTGGCTTGAGAGGCGGCCTCTAGAGAGGACGACCGTGATCTTCCTGCAATTCGTGCCTTTCATCCTGATCGTCGTCGCCGCCAACTTGGGCGAAAGCCGCCCGGCCTGGCGCCTCATGACCTATCTCCTCCTGCTGGGGCTGGATGCTCTCCTCCTTGTCGCCGCCCTCCTCGCGGCGCTGGTGGCCTTGGCGGAGCGGCAAGGGCTCTTATCGGCCGGTGGGGACGTGACCCTGCTCCTCGGCTTCGCGCCGAACTGGGCGGATGCCGCCCTCAGCCTGGCGATCATCGCCGTCGTCGCCGCCCTAGTGCTGTTGCCGCCCATCCGGCGGGCCTGCGCGCGCGTCCTACCGATCCAACCTGACTCGCCGGTGCACGCGACTGCGCTCGCCGGCGCCGTCTACTTCACAGGCTCCACCTTCGCGCAATTGGCGTTCATCGGCGACATCAGCAACCTGGGCAACTTGCAGGGCGTGAGCATCGGCCATCTGGAAGCATGGCAACAGGCGATAGCCCTGGTCATGCTGGCCGCGCTCGGCGTGGGAACTTGGACGCGGCGCAACCTGCGCGCGGCGCTGGCGCGGTTGGCGTTGCGGCGGCCTACGCCGCGCGAGTTCGCGCTCGCGGCGGTCGTCATCGCAGGGCTGCTGGCCCTTGATTACCTATGGTCCGTCGGCTGGCACCGGTTGGACCCGGAAGGCTACGCGCGCGTCGCGGGGATCAGCGAGCAACTTCTGGGGAGCCTCTTTAACCCCTTAGGCGCGGTCACGCTGGGACTCTCGGCGGGCATCGGCGAAGAAACGCTCTTCCGAGGCGCGCTTCTCCCCCGCTTCGGCCTCTGGCTGTCCAGCCTCCTGTTCATGGTGGTGCATGTGCAATACGCCTTCTCGCCCGCCCTGGTAGAGGTCTTCATCATCGGCCTGGTCCTCGGCCTAGTGCGGCTCAGGGCCAACACAACCACCTGCATCGTTGTCCACGCCGCCTACAACTTCCTGAGCGTGATCCTGGCCCCGCTGTACCCCTGATCGGGGACAAGGGTTTTCACTGGCACTCGGCCTTCCATCTGGCGCCCCCTTGTGGTACAATCGCTTGAGCCGGCTGGCACGAACGGCCGCGACGATCCGATGCGCACGCTAGCCGAAAGCCTGGTAGATTACCCGTTGCCGCTTCTGCGGGGCATCGCCGAGACGCGCGGGGTTGCCCTTGTCGGCGAGCCGCGCCTGGCGGTGGAGCAGTTGGCCGCCGCGCTGAGCGACGCCGAATCGGTGGCGCGCGCGGTGAGGGAACTGTCGGAGCCGGCGCAGACGGCCCTGGCGCGCCTGGTGGCCGCGCGCGGGCGCATGACCGTCGCCGCGTTCACGCGCCTCGCGGGCACGATCCGCGCCTTCGGGCCGGGGCGCCTGGCGCGCGAGGAACCTTGGCGCGAGCCGGTCAGCGCCGCAGAAGAACTCTGGTATCGCGCGCTCATCGCGCGGGCCTTCGCCAGCACCGAGCAAGGCGCGACCGAGTTCGTCTATGTGCCGACCGACATCCTGCCGTTGCTACCGCCCTTGCCCGACGTCGCGCTGCCCGCCATCTCCATCTCCCCGATCCCTCCTCCCACCCACGTTCGGCCCGAGCGCGACGCCCTCTTGGAGGATGCCTGTACGCTCCTGATCTTTGTGCAGGCCCATGCGCCGTGGGTGCGGCCTGCCCCTTCGGCCTTGGCCGGGGATGTCTCCGCGTGGCGGGAGAGGGAACTGACGGCGTTGCGCGCCCTTTTGTGGGAGCCCGCGGCCCTGCCGCTCCTGCTGTACCTGGGCGGCAGGCTCGGCTGGTTCAAGTTAGACGAGGGTCGGCTGCGACTGGAGACGCGAGCGGCGCGCGAGTGGCTGGAGGGGACGCGTCGGGCGCAACGGCGCGCGCTCTTCTCCATCTGGCGCGAGGCGTCCGATTGGAACGACCTCCGCCACGTGCCCGGCCTGCGCTGCGTGGAGACGGGGTGGCGCAACGATCCCTTGCTGGCGCGGCGCGCCATCCTAGGCCACCTGGCCCGCTGCGCGGAGGGATGGTACAGGTTAGATGCCTTCGTGCAGGCCATTCGCGAGACAGACCCCGACTTCCAACGCCCCGACGGCGACTACAACTCTTGGTACATTCAGGATGAAGCCACCGGCCGCTACCTGCGCGGCTTTTCGGACTGGCCGCAGGTGGAAGGCGCCCTGATCGCCCATCTCCTCACCGGCCCCCTGCATGGGATGGGGCTGATCCGGCTGGGCTTCGCGGGCGAAGGGGATGTGGCCCCCATCGCCTTCTCCCTTTCCCCAACCGGAGCCTGGCTCCTGGGCCTGGGGCCTGAGCCCGATGAGCCGGAGAGCGCCAGGCTGCAGGTGAACGAGGACTTCACCATCTTGGTCCCCGCGGGCGCGCGACTGCTGGATCGTTTCCGCGTGGCGCGCTTTGCAACCCTCCTGTCCGCAGGCTCGCCGTCAGGCGCAGCCGGCTGGCGCTATCGCCTCTCTCGCGAGAGCCTGGCCCATGCCCAACGGCAAGGGCTCGCCCCCGCGCGCATCCTCTCATTCCTGCAGGAGGCCAGCGGCGGGCAGGTGCCAAGGCGGGTCGCCGCGGCCCTGACCCACGCGGCCACCACCCCTCCCCGCCGCCCGGAAACGCCCCCTGCCCCGCGGCGGCTGTGGCTGCGGCGATTGACGATCTTGCAGGCCGAGCCGGCGCTCTGGCAGGAATTGCGCGGCCGCACGGAACTGGCCCACCTCCTAGGCGAGGAGATCGCGCCGGGCATTGTCGCCGTGGATGAAAAAAACCTCCCCGCGCTGCGCACGGCCCTGCACAGGCTAGGTTACGCCGTGCTGACGAGGTGAATATCCATTTTTTCCCATTATTCTTCTAATTCGTTGATCAGGTACTTGGCCACCACCGTCCGCAGGGAGCACGGGGCCGGCAAGCCCTGATGGATCAAATGCAAAGCCTCCAGGTCCGATTCCCACACCGTGTCGCCGGGCGCCATCAGGCAGATGCTGCCGGGGCGGTAGGTCGTCAGGAGCCTGTCATCCTGGTAGTAGAAATGCTCCTCGCTTTGCTGGGTAGGGAAAATGCGCATGAGAGGTGGGATGTCGTTCGGCTTGAACCAGAGTTTGATCTCGCGCTCGGCCTCCTGGGGCGTCGCCGAGGCGTGAATCAGGTTGTCCAGGCGGTAACTGATCACCTCGCCGGCCGCGTTCGTCAGCGGGACGACCGTGCCCAAGGAGCGGATGCAGCCGGGCTTCTGGTCCCGGGCGACATGGGGATTCGTGGGGCCGGCTATCTCGCGCACCTTTTCCACCGCGCCTGGGCCTTGGTACACGAGCGCGATCACCCTCTGCCCGCGCGGCTCACCAGGGAAGTGAGCTTGTCCCATGATGTATTCAATGATCGCGGGGAAGAAGGGCTTCCCGCGATGCTCCGCGTAGTGCTCCTCCGCCAACATCCTGCTGACGTGGACCACCTTGGCGCCGGCAAAGCGCAAGCCGGTATGGAATTCGGAAAGGAGCGAGAGGATGTAACCTGTCAGCGAGATCTTTAAGGCGTCCGGTTTAATGAGGACGAGCGTTTGCTCCAGTTCCCTATCGCCCATGGAGGATCTCCTTTGATCTTTTGTGAAATGTCGCGCCATTATGCTCTTGTCCGGCCAAAAAGTCAACAAACACGCCCCCGCGCGCGAGCAGCCAGGCTCCTCCCCCCGCCAAGCAGAGCGCGGTCATGGCGCTGAGGGCCGCGCCGGCGAGGAAGGATGGGGGCGCGTAGCGCAGGCGGATGCGATAGAGGCCCGCGTCGGGAATTTCCACGGCGCGGAAGGCGTAGTTGGCGCGCAGCACCGGCGCCGGTTGGCCATTTACCTCGGCCCGCCAGCCCGGGTAATACACCTCGCTCAGGACCAGGTAGCCAGGGCCGGAGGCGTGCACCGCAAGCGTCATGTCGTTCAACCCGCGCGACAGGAAGACGACCTCGTCGCCTTCTCCCTCCGCGCCGGCCAGGCTCCGGCCGCCCTCTACCACGACCTTCGTCGTTGGGTCAAAGCCGGGCGCGTGGATCGCGGCCCAGGCGGCCTCCGCGTCGGCCACCTTAACGGCTTGATGCACCAGGAAGGCGCGCGGCAGCGCGCAGCGGTTGCGGTAAACGTTCAATTCCGCGTCGCCGTCGTAGGCCAGTTCAAACTTGCTCCAATCCAAAACCACATCTTTGCGGGCCACGACGAACCCCACGTTCAAGAAATCGTAGAGGGGCGAGGAGCGGCTTCCCATCCCTTCCCAATAGCGCGCGGGCGCGGCCAACGTGAGGGGGTTGGCAACGCCGGATACGTCCTCCAGGCCGTACACCAACGCCGCGCTCGGCTGCCACAGGCGGTCTATGTCGGTACGGGTGTCTATCCGGAAGGGGCCCGGCTGCGCCTGAAGGAAGGCGACGAGCCCGCCGTGGGCAGAGAACCCGCGCGCGGGGTCTTGCGGGCTCAGGTCGTTGTAGGCCCCGCTGCTGGCCAGGTCTACGAAGGTGAGAAGGAGCGCCAGCGCGCCCAGCGTCTCGGCCTTGGCCCAGCCCAGCCGCCGCGCTGCGAGGAGCAGGAGGCTGAGCGTGAGGAAGGCGGCGAAGAAGACGACGGAGATCAGCGCGACGGAGAGGCGTGCGAACACCGTAGGGTCACGATCCTGCCCCAGCAGAAGGGCCAGGTAGGCCAGCGGCACGGCGACGCCCCAGGCGAAGAGGGCCAAGCCCTTGCACGCCCGCCAGGCGAGCGCGAACCCCGCGCGCTCGCGCGCGCCCCACGCGCCCACCAGCGCCTCCAGCCCCGAGGCGGCCAGGGCCGCGAGCGCGAAGTTGAAGACGAACATGAAGCGGGCCGGCGCGCGCAATTGCCCCAGCCCCGGCACCAGCGCGGTGAGCCAGCCATGAGGGACGCTGTAGATGCCCAAAGCGAAGGAGAGCGCCGCCAGGGCTAACCCAGCCAGCGCCCACTCGCGCTTTTCTTGCCGCATCGTCAGGGCCAACGTCGCCAAGACAAGCGGCAGGATGCCCATGTACCCTACCTCTACCCGCGGCCACAGCCCCCAGTGAAACTGCGGCCCGCGCCCGAAGAAGCCCGGCACCAAAAGCCCGATCCACTGCGCCGGAGAGAGGGAGAAGCTCACCGTCTGGCCGTAATCCCAGGCTGCGCGAGGGGTGTGTTGAGCCATCTCCCAGGCCGGCAGGAGGACGACGGCGGAGAGCCCCAGCGCCACGACCGCGGTCAGAAAGAAGGGCCTAGAGACGGTGAGCAGAGACCGGCCCAACGTGAGAGCATGAAGGACGGTGTAGATCGTCAGGGCCAGGCCGATGAAGATCGTTACTTGCAGATGGCCGGCCAGCGTCGCGATCCCTAGAAGTGCTCCCCCGACGACGGCCCAACGCATCCCTTGGCGCGCGAGCGCCCGCTCATAGGCCCAGAAGACCCACGGCAACCAAGCCGCGACCGCGATGAGGTTCAGGTTACCGAAATGGGTGAGGAAAAGGTCGGAGAACATGAAAGCGATCGCGCCCACCAGCGCGGCCATGCCCCTTACACGCCCGCGCAGGTAGAGGTACATCCCCGCGCCGGCCCACCAAATGTGGAAGATGCTCAACATCTCCAAGGAGCGATAAGAGACGGTAGGCCCTAGGAGCCAGACGGCCCAGTTCACCGGATAGAAAAGCCCTGCCTGAATTTCGCCGATGAAAGGCGCGCCGCCGTAGAGGTAGGGGTTCCAGAGGGGGAAGACGCCTCGGCGCAGGTTGGCCTGGACGAAGCGGTAGAGAGGGAAAAGGAAAGAAGCCATGTCGCCGCCGTCGGCGGGCATATAGGCATCGCCGGCCAGGAGTCGCCAGAAGAAGCCCGCGGCGGCGAGGGCGAGAAGGCCCCAGGCGGCCACATCCTGGGGCTGAAACCAGGTCTGTCGTCCCCGCAGACGCGCAACCCTAACGAGCCAATAAGCGGCGCACCACAGCGCAACCAGAACGATGAGCGGCACGCAACCATTATACATCCCCGCGCGGCCTACGCCAAGCGCAGGCGCCATCTCCGGTGTTGCCGCCTCCGACGAGCCGTGCTATACTTGACGGTAACCACGCCCTGGGCCGGGGAACTAAAGGGCCGCAAGGCACGTCCCTAGAGGCAAGGGAAATCTATCTGATGGGTAGAGGTGCCTGTGACTCAAGCCGCATCTGCCGCTGAGCACCGTCCATCTGTTCCACTCCTTCTCCTGGGCCTCTTTGTGCGGCCGGGGATGACCCTACGCGCCGTTGCCCGCGCGCCGGCGCGCCTGTGGCTGATCCCGTTTCTCCTGGCGGTCATCCTCCTTTCCGCGCGGGTTGCCATCAGCGCGCCTCTCCAGGAAGAGCGTCGCCGAGCCGATATCCTCGCGCTGTTGGAGCAGCAACGCAAGCAGCTCCCGAAAGAGATGCAGGAGAACCCGCCCGACTGGCTGAAGCCGCCCCCGCCGCGTGCGGCCAGCGTCATCTACGGCCCTCCGCTGGTGAGCGGCATCGGGCTTCTGTTCCTCGGCTTCATCGCCCGCGCCGGCGTCCTGCACCTCCTCTGCCTGGCGCTGGGCGGGCAGAACCGCTTCGGTCAGGTCCTCAGCGTCGCCTCGTGGGCAGCGATCCCCTTCGCGGTGCGCGACGGCGTCCAGGCCGCGGCCATGCACCTCTCCCGGCAACTCATCGTTCACCAGGGGCTATCCGGCCTGGTGGCCGGCGGAGGACTCCTCTCGGCCCTGGCCGCGCAGGTGGACCTGTACCTTTTCTGGCATCTCCTCTTGCTCATCCTTGGCGTCTCGGCGATGGCCCGCTTCGGACGCGCCAAGGCCCTCCTCATTGCGACCGGCTATTGGCTTCTGGCCATCGCCGTGGGGCTGCTGCCGGCCCTGCTGACGCGCTTCTTCCAAGGCGGGCAGGCGCCGGGAGGCCCTGGCCCTGTGTTTTTAGGATGAGATGGCTCCGATCATTCAGGCCGTCGGCTTGCGACGCGACTATGTGATGGGGTCTAGCATCGTGCACGCTCTGGCCGGGCTGGACCTGGAGGTGGAGGCCGGGGAGTTCCTGTGCATCATGGGGCCGTCCGGCTCCGGCAAGTCCACCCTGCTGAACCTGATCGGCGGGCTGGACCGGCCTACAGGCGGGAGCCTGATCGTCGCCGGGGAGGACATCCA
>DAOTYP010000090.1:0-29393 GCA_034434975.1 Anaerolineae bacterium
GCGCCGGCCGTGGTAGAGTACATAGATCCCGGCTTCCCCTTAGCCCGCGCCATCCGAGACGAACTGCGACGCTTCCAGGATGCCCATGGCCGCTCACCTAAACTCCTGCTGATGGTCAACCATGGCCCGATCGCCCTCGGCCAGACCGCCACCGAAGTGTTGAACATCATGCTCATGGCTAACAAGTGGGCGCAGATCCTCTGGGGAACCTACGCGCTAGGCGGCCCTCAATTCATGCCCGAGCACGAGGTCACGCGCATTGATAGCCGCCTGGATGAGCACTACCGCCGCCAACAGCTGTCGTCTGCCCGGTCGTAGCGTGGCCAATGGCGCTATCGCCAACCGGTGTCATTAGGTATAAGGGGTGCTTTCCCATGGATCAAGCAACACTCTACCTGGCCGTAGACTTGGGAGCCTCCAGCGGCCGGCAGGTATTAGGTCGCTGGGATGGAACTCGTTTCACGCTCCAGGACGTTCATCGCTTCCCCAACGGGCCGGTGAACGTCCTAGGCCACCTGTACACCGATGTGCTGCGCCTATGGGAAGAGGTGAAAATCGGCCTGACGCGCCTCGCTTCCCAATTGGCAGCACCTCTTGTCAGCATCGGCGTAGACACCTGGGGGGTAGATTATGGCTTGTTGGACAGCGCCGGTCGTCTTTTGGGCAACCCCTACCACTATCGCGACGCACGCACGAACGGCGTGATGGAGCGGGCCTTTGCGCGCGTGCCCCGTCGCCAGATTTTTGCGGAAACGGGCATCCAATTCCTCCAGCTCAACACCCTGTTCCAACTGTACAGCATGGTCTTGACAGATGACCCCCAACTCAAGATGGCCGACACCCTGCTGATGCTGCCAGACCTCTTCCATTATTGGCTTACCGGCAGCAAGACCGCCGAGTACACCATCGCCAGCACAAGCCACATGCTACACGCCAGGGAGCGACGCTGGGCCACCGGCCTGTTGCAAGCACTAGGTATCCCCACGCGTATCCTGCCACCCATTGTTCCCCCTGGCACGATCCTTGGCCCCATACGCCCTGAGGTAATGGAAGAAACGGGCCTGCAAGGCCCTGTGTCGGTGGTGGCGGTCGCTAGCCACGACACGGCCAGTGCCGTCGCCGCCATCCCCGACCTGGACGCCGACAGCGTGTACATCAGCAGCGGCACCTGGAGCCTGATGGGAGTGGAAACGCCTCAGCCCATCCTCACCGAAGAGGCTCTGACGTTGAACTTCACGAACGAGGGCGGGGTCGGCAACACGATTCGGTTTCTGAAAAACATCGCAGGGCTCTGGCTCCTTCAGGAATGCCAACGCCAATGGCAACGCGAAGGTCAAACCTACACTTGGGAGGACCTTCTGAAACTGGCCGAGCAAGCACAGCCCTTCTTGAGCCTGCTGGACCCCGACGCGCCTGATTTCCTGAGCCCTGGGAACATGCCCGCGATCATACGGGCTTATTGCCAGCGCACCGGACAGCCCCAGCCCGAGAGTGTAGGAGCCGTGGTGCGCTGTTGCCTGGAAAGCCTAGCCCTAAAATATCGCCTGGTGCTGGAATCGCTGGAAAGGCTGGTAGGGCGACGTTTGGAGACCATTCGCGTCGTCGGCGGCGGCAGCCAGAACCACCTCCTTTGCCAGTTCACCGCCGACGCCTGCGAACGCCCCGTCGTAGCCGGCCCTGTAGAGGCAACCGCCTTAGGTAACATCATGATTCAGGCCATTGCCACAGGACGCCTGCCCGACGTGGCCACAGGTCGTCAGGCCATCGCCGCCTCCGTGCCCAGGCGACATTTTGAGCCGCGAGCAAGCGCTGCCTGGCAAGACGCCATGGCGCGTTTTCGGGGATTGCTGGCCTTGTAGTTCCACAGCATGTTGTTGAGCATAGGCTAAAGCCACAACTATCGCTTGAGGAGGTTGGACGAGATGACGCCTTATTCCTTTCCTCAGATCGTAGAGCCGAAGCCGCCCGCCGCCAACGAAGCCCTGCTGGTAGCCAGCGGCGACCTACGCCTGGCGGCCAACCAGACCTGCTGGCCGGCCCAGGCCGATATGGAGGCTCGCCTCACGGCTGCCTTTGCCGCCGAGGGCATCACCGTGCGCAGAGCGCATCCTTACGACCCGGTGCAAAAGCACGGCTTCATCTCCAGCCAGCGCATGGGCATGGATGTCTTCAAGAACATCCACCCCGACGCCCGGCTCATCGTCGCCGAGGCGGTGTGGCAGTATAGCCACCACGTCTTGGCCGGCTTGCGCAGCCACCGGGGCCCCATCCTGACTGTAGCAAACTGGTCAGGACAGTGGCCCGGGCTCGTGGGCTTGCTCAACTTGAACGCCTGTTTGACGAAAGCAGGCGTGCCTTACAGCACCATCTGGAGCGAGGATTTCACCGATGACTTCTTCAAGAGGGGCATCCGACAGTGGTTGCGAGAGGAACGCATCACCCACGACACCAGCCACGTGCACGATTTGGACATCAAAGCCTTGCCCGCCGATGAGGTTGCGCTAGGCCGGGCCCTGGCCCGCCAGTTGCGCCACGAGAAAGCCATCCTAGGGGTATTTGATGAAGGCTGCATGGGGATGTACAACGCCATCATTGACGATGAACTCTTGAACCCCATGGGCATCTACAAGGAACGCCTCAGTCAATCGGCCCTGGTAGCGGCCATGCGGCGGGTGTCCGACGCAGAAGCCCGGGCCGTGCGAGAGTGGCTAGACCGACGGGGTGTAACCTTCGTCACAGGGCCCAACCCCGAGACCGATCTAACCGATGAGCAAATCCTGGAACAATGCAAGATGTACATCGCCGCCGTGCGCATGGCCCACGAGTTTGGCTGCGACGCAATCGGCATCCAGTACCAGCAAGGCCTGAAGGACATGACGCCCGCTTCCGACCTGGTGGAAGGTCTCCTCAACAACGTGGAGCGTCCGCCGGTTTATGATCCGACTACCGGACGCGAACTCTATGCAGGACGAGCGCTTCCCCACTTCAACGAGGTAGATGAGTGCGCCGGCGTGGACGCGCTGGTGACGAACCGGGTCTGGACGGCTATGGGCTTAGATCCGGCCACTACGCTGCACGACGTGCGTTGGGGTGCATGGTATCGGGGCGACGGCATAGACGATTTCGTATGGGTCTTTGAGATCTCCGGCGCTGCGCCGGCCTCTCACTTCATCGGTGGTTACGCGGGGGCCATCAGCGAACGTCAACCGCCCATGTACTTCCCTCTGGGCGGCGGCACCCTCAAAGGCGTCAGCAAACCCGGCGAAGTGATATGGAGCCGCGTCTTCGTGCAAGATGGAAAACTCCACGCCGATCTGGGCAGGGCTACCTCCGTGCTCTTGCCGAAAGAGGAGACCGAGCGTCGCTGGCAGTCAACCACTTCGCAATGGCCCATCATGCACGCGGTGCTGCGCGGCATCAGCCGTGATCAAATGATGGCCCGCCACAAGTCCAATCACCTGAACGTGGTCTACGCCCCCTCCGCCGACGTGGCCTATAAAGCGTTGGCAGCCAAGGCGGCCATGTTGGCCGAGATGGGCATAGCCGTGCACCTGTGCGGCGACGTGCAACCGTCCTAAACAGCAAGGATCACCAACGGTGGTCTGGCCCCGCACAGGGACCAGGCCACCGTTGCTATTTCACCTCGTTTTCTCAAGGAGACCACATGGAACCTGCCCAGGACACCGTTTATCTCGGCGCTACCGACTTGCGCATCAGCCCGCTGGGCATCGGCACGATGGCCTGGGGAGGCGGGCTGATCTGGACCTATGGCCGCACCGGCTACACAGAAGCCGATCTGGAGCACGCCTTCCAGGCGAGCCTGGCGGCGGGCATCAACTTCTTTGACACCGCCGAAGTGTACGGGGGCGGCAAGTCAGAACAGGCGCTAGGACGGCTCATCAAGGCCCATCAGGCACCAGTCGTCGTAGCGACCAAGTTCATGCCGTTCCCCTGGCGCTTGCAGCGACAAAGCCTCCTGGACGCGCTGAAGAGGAGCCTGGACAGGTTGGGACTACCCCAAGTAGACCTGTATCAGATCCACTGGCCCCTTCCCCCCGTGCCGATCACCACGTGGATGGCCGCTTTGGCAGACGCGATAGAGGCGGGTTTGGCGCGCGCCGTTGGGGTATCCAACTACGATGCGGAACAGATGCGTCGCGCCCATGCCGCGCTGGCCCAAAGAGGGATCCCTCTGGCCTCCAACCAGGTACAGTACAGCCTACTGGCACGGGCACCGGAGCGAAACGGCCTGCTAGCCGCCTGCCGCGAACTGGGGATCACCCTGATCGCCTATAGCCCACTGGCACAAGGGCTTCTCACCGGCAAGTACGACCCTGCGAATCCGCCTTCCGGGGCCCTTGGGTTCCTGGTCAGCCGACGCCGGCTAGCGCAGATCCAACCTCTCATTGCTTTACTACGCGAAATCGGCCAGGCTCATGGCAAGACCCCTTCCCAAGTTGCCCTAAACTGGCTCATCTGCAAAGGCGCTGTGCCCATCCCCGGAGCCAAGACGGGACGGCAGGCTCAAGAGAACACAGGCGCCCTCGGCTGGCGGCTCACGGAAGCCGAGGTGGCCGCCCTAGATGCCACCAGCGAACCTTTGCAGGCATAAACAGAGGAGCCGCTTTTGACCGGGGCAACGGCTTAAGGGGATAGACAAGAAGGGGTGGTTAAAAATCGTACACGGCGCCTTCTAAGGCAAGTTCAATCGGCCCGCTGAAAAGCGCCCGCGCCTCCTGCAATAGCGCCGTCTGGCTTTCCGGCCCTTCGGCCTTGAAGTGCACCAACACCAGCCGTTTCGCCCCGGCCTCGGCAGCCAAAGCGGCTGCCTGCGCCGCGCTGGAGTGTCCGGGATAGGGCCCTACGCTCTCGTGCAGCAGGACATCGGCCTGCCACGCCAGCGGCTTGAGCGCAGGCGTCGGCTCCGTGTCACAACAATAGGCCAGCACTCCGCCCGTCTTCTTCGCCTCCACCCGCACGCTGATCACCGGCAACATGTGGACGCCAGGAGAAGCAAGGACGCGGAAATCGGGCCAATCCAACACCGTCACGCCCTCGGCTAGGGGGACTTCGTGAAACTCCACCGGAAAAAGCCCCGGCCATGCCTTCCACTCCAGGGCGTCCATGATGGCCTCCACCGCGCGCAGGGTGCGAGGCGGGGCAAAGACGTGAAAGGGAGACCTCCGACCGCTGAGCCACAAGCCCAGAAAGAGCATCGGCACCCCGTACACATGATCCGGATGGTGGTGGGTCACGATGAGGCCGTCCAACCGTGCTAAATCCACCCCTGTGCGCCGAAGACGCTGGATCGGGGTGCCGGCGCAGTCGATCAAGATGGCGGCCTGGTCCCCCACCAGGGCCATGAAGGTGTTCTCCCTATCGGCTTCCGGCAGCGCTGCCGCCGCCCCTAAGATGATCAACCTAGGCATAGATATGTCCTCAGACGCAAACTGACACCATGCTAGCACCAAGACGAAGGCGACACAAGAGGATTCTGGTACTATGACTCGCGCGGCGGTGTCAAGGTGGGAGAGGGGCTCGTCGTAGGCGCCGCCTCCAAAACGACGATGCGTCGGGCCAACACGCCACCATCGGCCTGAGCCAGGCCATGCACTTGGACGCGCTTTCCCACCTCGGGCGCGCCCACAACCTCGGTCCGGCCATCCAACAAGACGCTCACCCCACTCACCTGCCAGCGTCCAGCCTCCATGCGCTCAATCAGGCCCTCAAAGTCCACCTCTTCGGTCCCGATCTCCTCCACGGTGATGTGCGTCGCCCAAATCTCCCCGTTGGGCCGACGCACCGCCCGCACATGGGCTAACCGCCCTACCTCCGCCGCCGCGCCGTCTATCACCGTATCTGGCCTGATGTGCACGAGCAATCCGCCCACCGTCCACGTTTGCCCGCCGATGGCCTCAATGACATCGGTGAACTCGTAAGGCTCACCAGGGGACTCGGCCGGGGTTAGAACCACGATCCGCTGCGCCACCACGGCGCCATCTGCTTGTTCCCAACCGAAAACCTGCACCCAGGCCCCTACCTCCGCGCTGCCCCGGGTCTCATCTATCGGCGTCCCCGGAGGGAGGAGCACCGTTCGTGCCCCTACCATCCAACGCCCCGCCACCTTCTCGCGCAACGTGCCCTCAAAGCGCACCGCGACCAGGCGCGTAGGAAACGGCGTAGGCGTGAAGGTCGGAGTGTCGGTAGGAGTATGGGTAGGCGTACGAGTGGCCGTTGCCGTCACGGTGGGCGTCGGGGTAGATGTCAACGTGGGACTAGGCGTTGCGGTGGGCAGCTCCGTCTCCGTCGGCGTAGGTGAAGGAGGTGGCGGGAGTAACGTCGGCGTGCTCGTAGGAACAACGGTGGGCAGCGCGGTCGGGCTGGGCGTCGGCGTCGCGGTCGCCAGGATCGGAGCCGACGGCGCTGCCTTCAGCAACTTGATGCGTTGCGCGATCAGGCGTCCCTGGCCAGGCGCCGTCGCTACCACCTGCACCTGATCCCCTGGCTGCGGCTGACCTTCTATCACCGTTGTCGGCTGAACCTCCACCCCAAGGCCGCCTACCTGCCAGAGCGTAGCCTCCATCTTCTCCACAGGGCCGACGAAAACCAAAGCCTCAGCCGTGCGCCCGGCCTCCAGCATTTGGACGATCTCTTGCCTTCTTCGTTCGTCCAACCGCTCGCGTAGGGCTTGCCGCGCCGAGACATCCCACGTGAAGAAGAACTGCACCTCCTCCGTGGCCCGCTTCACGGGGTAGAGCGTCTCGCCGGGGAGCGCCCCGCTGGCGGCGATCACCGTGCCCGCCGTCAGCAGAAGGGCCACAACGAGCGTAGCCGCAGCCGCTGTCGCCCACGCCCTGCCTACCCTGAGCCAGCTCAGGAGGGGAAACCCACGCCGTCGGCGCTCGGCCAATGCGCGGCGACGCTGCGCCGCAGCGGCTAGGAAGGCCGCCCGCCCTCTCGCCACGGCTTCCGGCGAGCGCGGCGGCACCCCCGCAGCCCGTCGCACCTGCTTCACCGTCTGCAACAGGGCCGCCAGGTGTTGGGCTTGGCCTGGATAGCGCGCGAGGCACGCTTCCAGGCTCTCTCCGACCTCAAGGGCCTCTAAGCATTCCTGTAGGATGCCAGCCGCATCAGCCTGAGCGCTCATTCCTCTTCCAGGATCTCCCGGAGAGCCATCACAGCGCGATACTGCAAGGCCTTGATCGCGCCCTCGCTCTTGCGCATCACCTTGGCCACTTCGGCGATGTTCAACCCCTCTAAGAAGCGCAGCACGATCACCTGCGCCTGCTCCGGCGTGAGGCGTCTGATGGCCGCGCGCAAACGTTCCTGGCTCAGACGTTCCTCTACCGCCTCCAACGGGTCACCTTCCAAGGCAGGCAACGTCGGCACGTCTTCCAGAGACATCTGCTGAGAACGCCCACGTCGGCGGTAGTGATCTATGATCAGGTTATGGGCGATGCGATACAGCCACCCTGAAAAGGAACTCTGCCAGGCACGCTCGTTTTGGATCGCTTCCAACATGCGCAGGAAGACTTGGCCTGTCAGGTCTTCGGCCAAGCCAGGCTCGCCTATACGGTGATAAATGTAATTGTAGATGCGACCGGAATAGCGGTCGTACAGGAGGCCCAAAGCTGCTGAATCGTAGGCCTTCGCCCGTTCCAGCAACGCGGCCTCATCCATCACCGCCGCCACGAACCCTCACTTATAGATGACGCAGGTGTAGAGAAAAAATGACGGAAAAGCCGATCCTCAGGCTCGCCCCCGGTCGGTCTTCTGCCAAACCACCCACACGCGCTGCGCCGCCGTCAAATTCGCCAGCACCGCCAGCGCCCACAGGGCCAACCGCATCTGGCCGCTGAGGAGGCCCAACACCAAGATCGCCAGACGCTCAAAACGCGTCAACATCCCCTCTTTACATTCTATGTCCAGCCCTTCGGCGCGCGCCCTGGTATAACTGACCATGAGCGACCCCACCAAGACAACGAACAGCAGGAGCACGTCCAATCGCTGCTGCTCCCTGGTGTAATAGATCAGGAGGCCGAAGAGGAGGGCGGCCTCGGCATAGCGATCCAGGGTAGAATCAAGGAAGGCGCCGAAACGGCTGGTGCGGCCGGAGAGGCGCGCCACCAGCCCATCTAGCCCGTCCAACAAGGTGGTTAACACGATCAGAAGCCCGCCGAGGCGCCAATGCCCTTGGGCCAGGAAGACGCCAACGCCAGCCGTAAGGAGGCACCCGGCCAGCGTGAGCGCGTTGGGATGGACACCCCAGGCCGCTAAAAGGGCGGCGATCGGGCGAAGCAAACGGGTAGCTAGGCGGCGAACGGCTTCGTTGACGGTCATGGCCTACCTTCCGCGATCTTCCATATCGGAGTGGTCAACGCCCATTGTTCCGGCGCTTGCGCGATCAGACGTTCCAACACGCGAGCGGTCTGACTCACCCCGGCCAGAACGTCAGCCTGGCGATCTCCCGTGCGCGCCAGTTCTACCCGCTCAACCTTGACGCGGTAATGGCCACGTGGGTAGGCCAACCGGTAGGATAGCCCCACCACGAAGGGCGAACCGGTGCGCAAGGCCAGTTGCACGGCGCCATCGGGCAGATGCGCAGGCGCGCCGAAAAAGTCCACCACCACACCGCTCCCGGTCGGGTCGCGATCCAACGCCAAGGCTACAATGCCGCCTGCCTTCAGACGGCGAACGAGCGCGATCAGCGGACCATCCACTGGGATGTAAGCGTTGCCGAAGGTCTCCCGAAGACGACGCAAGTAGTTGAACATCGGCTCCGGACGGACATGCTCCACCGGCGTCAGCACCGGATAGCCCCACACAGCGAACACCTGCGCCACCGTATCAGGATTGCCGAAATGCGCGCTGCCGCCGATCAGCCCCCGCCCTTCCGCCAGGGCCGCCAGAGCAATGTCCATCCCTTCCACCTGCACACGAGAACGTAACGCATCGGGCGAGAGGGCAGGGAGGCGGAAAAGTTCCAGATAGTTGAGGACCAGGTGACGATGGACGGCGCGCGCGGCAGCCTCTATCTGATTCGGGTCGGCAGAGGCTCCTAGAACATGGCGCATGTTATCACGGACATTCTCGCGACCGCGGGCGTCCAAGCGGTAGAAAAGGTTGCCCAGGAAAGCGGCCAAAGCCTCAACCACGGAAGCAGAAAGATGCGGAGCCAGCGCGCCCCCCAGACGGTACAAATAATACATGCGCCATGCGGCATCCCAATAGGGCATCGTGCGCACCTCTGAATGACCGTATCTTACAATACAAAGGATGCAAGGTCAAAAAGCGCCCTACACGCAAAAGCCAACTTGACATGACACGCCAATGGTGTTAAAGTGGGGTTAGCACTCCCCAGGGCGGTGAAACCCAGGTGCCGGGCCTATGAAAATCCTCGCGGTAGATGATGATGTCAACCTCCTGAAGCTCCTGGGACATATCTTGCGCGGGGCAGGGTTTGAGGTGCTTGAGGCCACCAGCGGCCCACAGGCCCTCGCGGCCGTCGCCCAAGAGGTCCCTGACCTCGCCCTGATAGATGTGATGATGCCTGGGATGGACGGCTACGAACTGTGTCGTCGCCTGCGCAGCAACCCGCGCACCAAACGCCTCCCGATCATCCTGCTGACGGCTAAGGTCCAGACGGAAGACAAAATCGCTGGCCTTGAGGCCGGCGCCGACGATTACGTGACCAAGCCCGCCACGCCCAGTGAATTGATCGCCCGCATCAAGGCTTTGCTTCGTCGCTCCGCCTTCACTGCGGAGGCGACCAAGCCCAAGGGACGAATCACGGCCTGGGTAGGTGCCAAAGGAGGAGTCGGCACCACCACCCTTGCCGTGAACGTCGCCGTCTTGGCCGCGCGTGCCGGCCAGCGCGTGGTCTTGGCCGATTGGCAACCCGTCCCGGCCGCGGCGACCTACCTGGGCCTGCACGGGGCCAAAGGCTTGGATGAACTACTGGCGCTAGAGCCGGATCAACTGGACGCGCGCACCGTAGAGCGCATGACCATCGCCCACAACAGCGGCCTCCTCCTCCTCTCCGGTTCACCCGTGTTGAACGGTGGCATTCGCGCCGCGACGACAGCGCAGATCGATCTCATCCTAGAGGCGCTGGCCACCAACGCCCAGCACGTGATGTTAGACCTGGGATCGGGCCTGGACGCCACCTCTCGCTACATCATAGAGAAGAGCGACCGCACCATAGCCGTCACGGAGCCGGATCGCGCAGGCATAGAATGGGGACAGATCCTGATGGAAGAACTGAGCAAGATCAGGGTCGCCGGGCCACGCGTCGGTGTGATCCTGGTGAACAGATCCGGTTCGTCCTTGTATTTACCCCGCAAGGACATAGAGACCCGCCTGCGGACGCCCGTCATGGCCCTGATCACACCAGCCGCCGAACCGTTCTTCCAGGCCTCACGCGATGGGGTGCCGTTTGTGATGAGCTTCCCCACCAGCCCCATATCCGATACGATCAGGGCCATAGCCCGTGCTTGGGTGGAGGCAACCGCTACCCCAGCCCCATGAGATCGGCACCTCCCAGTCAAGACATCAACCAAGCCTACAAACTCCTTCTGACTTCCGCCTATACGGTGGCCTTGACGGGCGCGGGCATCAGCACCCCGTCCGGCATCCCCGACTTCCGTAGCCCGAGCAGCGGCCTCTGGAACCGATCAGACCCTCTCATGGTCGCCTCCATATGGGCCTTTCGTGATTCGCCGGAGTCTTTCTACCGTTGGCTCCTCCCCTTGGCCCGTTCTGTCGCGCGTGCCCGCCCGAACCCAGGGCACCTGGCGCTGGCCGAGTTGGAGCAAAGGGGCCTCTTACGCGCCGTCATCACCCAGAACGTGGACGGCCTCCACCAGAAAGCCGGCTCTGGCCGGGTGATAGAGATGCACGGTCACACCCGCACGGCCACCTGTCTGAACTGCCTGGAGACGTGGCCGACCGAGCCTTTTTGGCCCCGTTTCCTCGCCGACGGTAAGGTGCCCCGTTGTCCTCACTGTCGCGCGATCCTGAAGCCCGACGTCGTGCTCTTCGGTGAGCCGCTGCCCTACGAGGCGATGGCAGAGGCCCAGGCTGAGGCTTTGCGCTGCGAACTGATGTTGGTCTTGGGTTCGTCATTAGAGGTCATGCCCGCCAGCGACCTCCCTTTTTTGGCCCGCCGTCGCGGGGCGCGCCTCATCATCGTCAACTACACACCGACGCCCGCCGACGACATCGCCGATCTCGTCTTCCGCACCGACGTAGCCCAACTCCTCCCGCCATTGGCCGCCATGCACGCTCCTTGATCCCCGCGCTACCTTCTCTCTGTTGAGGTGCAAAAGCAGTGAGGGCCATCCTGTACGGATGGCCCTCCACGCTTTCAGGCGCGATCGCCAGGCGATTAATTCTTCGCTACGAAGGGGATGTAGGTGCGCGTGCGATGAATAAAGACCATTAGATCCACCGCCTGGAAGCGATTCGCCGTGTCAGGCCCTCCATCAATGACGATGGTCGCCCGATACAGCCCCGGCGAGGCATGATCCTGATCCACACGGATGAACATGAGGGAAGGCACCGTCCCACTGTAAGGCGACAGGATGAGCCAGTCAAAGCCCACGATACGGATCGCGTCAGGCCCATCACCTACGAGCAAGCCTTCATCGGTATAACGCAGGCCGGCATCCGGCTTCTGCAAGCGGGCAGACACTGTGCCCCACTGCCCCGCCGGGATGGCCCCGGCTATCCAATTGATCGCATTGCCTCCACCCACCTGCGTGATGCTGACCGCGGGCGGGGCGTAGTCTTGCTGCCCCTCGCGGATATCCAGGAAGACCCGCGTAGGGGTCACCGCCATGCGCGGCGGGTTTACCGTGAGACGAACGGGTATCAGGAGGGGGCTGTTGGGCACGCCAGCCGCGCTGACCCGGATCGCTCCATCGTAGGTGCCCGTCCTTAAGCCAGCGATGTTCACGCTGACGCTGAAGGTGGAAGGAGTCGTGCCGCTCCCCGGCGACAGGCTGAGCCAGCCCGTGCCCGTTATCACCGAGGCAGACCAGTTGAACGGGCCGCCGCCGCCCGCATTGCTCACCAGAACTAGTTGCGAGGCGGGGTTCGCGCCGCCCCGATCGGCCGTGAAGTTGAGGGACAAGGGGCTAACGCTCAACAGCGGAGCCGTGAGGGTCAAGTTGACCTTGACGTAGAAGGGGCTTCCCGCCGTGCCCGCCGGACCGTCGATGCGAATGCCCGCCACATATTGCCCAGATGTAAGCCCCGTCGGATCCACCGAGACGGAGACGGTGCCCGGCGTCGTGCCGCTCGTCGGATTGATCCGCAGCCACCTCGTATCGGTCACCACCGTCGCGGTCCACGCGATGCTCCCCCCCTGGCCAGCGTTGGTGACGCTGAGGGTCTGCGCTGGCGGGGGCGTCGGGCCGGTGAACGCGAAGCTCAATTCAGCGGGAGCAACGCTCAAGATCGGGCCACGGACGATCCCTTGCCCATCCAGGTTACCCACAGCGAGCACGTTCTCCAAGAACGAGCCGGCCACCGGCACGTAGTTATCGTTGATCTCCAACTGGTTGTAGATCCGATACTCGCCGGCGCTCAGCACGACGACCTCATCCTTGCCGTCAGCATCTATGTCGCCGGCTGCTACGCGCCGCCACTGCCGCCCGATGGCGAGTTCCGGCGTCCGAACGCCTGCGCCCGCAGGGTTGCGGACCACTAAGGCAGCGCGAGGGTCAATGGGATCGCGCAGCAGCACCACCTCCGCATCGCCGTCGCCGTTGATATCGGCACCCGCTATGTCGGTGAAGGGCGGATAGAAGTACGATTGGTCCACGTCGACCAACGGCTGAGGGCCAACGTACCGGAGAAGGAGGTAGTTAGCGCGTACGCCCTGAGGATCAAAGACGTTGCGAGTCACCGCGATCTCATCGCCGTTGTACGCCGAGGTGAAGTTGGCCAAGCGTATCACGGTCCAGGGCCATGTGAACATCTGCTCAAAAAGTTGAGCCCAGTTCTGCCCGCTGCGAATGTGCATCAGGTTGCTGGAATCCCTGATGAACACGAAATCCGCGTAACCATCGCCGTTCACATCACCTGTTGTGATCTGGCGCAGGGGTGCACCGTAATCGGAGGTGCGATCCGTCATGGCCGTGAAAGCAGTGCCCGTCTCGTTGCCGTCATAGACGAGCAGCCTTTCGGCCAGGGGGCTGGCAAGGCTATGGGTCAGCAAAACCTCTGCGCGACCGTCTCTATCTAAGTCGCCTGTAGCCACCTTGAGCCACTGTGCGCCAGCCGGAGGAGCCCATTCATAGGAGGCCGCCACACGCCCAGGGGGCACAACCGGGTCAAACACTTTGACCAGCCCTGCTCTGAGGGCGATGATCTCGTCGTCGCCGTCGCCGTTGACATCGCCCAGGGCCACCTGGGTCCAGCCGGTATCAGGCGATTGCCAGGTGAGCCGTTCAGTATTCGGCGCAACCCGTGGATCATCCACGATGATACGCCCACTGCTGTTGATCAGAACGATCTCATCGTCGGGGGTGTCCGCGCGCGCCGTCGGGTTCACCAGGGAAGTGGGAGCGCCCGACAGGGGGAACAGGACCAAGGTTACCACCAGCAGGAGGATCAAACGACGAAGCCAGCGCATCTTCCTCGTTCTCCTTGTATAGGGATGCAGCCGTGCGCCCGCAGCGCGCCGACCGGCATGATTATAGCATACGGAGAAGGGTCTGACAAAACGGAGCGTTGAATAACCAGCGCTCTCGGTGCTTTCCCATTTAATACAGCTTGATATAGCCGGTTTCAGGCTCACTCCCATACGTTACGCTCCGATTTGCAGCACAGCCTGCCCCGCTTGATATTCCGGCGAGTCCGCTAACCTTCTGCAAGCCTTGACAAGCGGCATAGCCTGTATTACAATTAGGATGTGGTTTCGTCCTAGGAACCTGAGACCTTTGCCTGAGAGGGTATATGCGCGAGGGTTACCGACCATCCCTTTTAGCCGTGTTGGAGGATGCCGCGCCCGCGCCGTCTAACATAACACCCTCTTCCGGCAAAGCCGTCCGTCGGTAGCGCTGGTCGTTTTCGCGGCCGGCGCGTTTTTTGTTCCAGGCGGTGCTGACCGCCTCACATCTCTGCTCCTCAAGGACGCCGGAGGGCCTATCCGGCAGCATTACCATGACCCGGAGCGATGTGGCTGAAGGGAGGTGATGCCTTTCAACATCCAGATCGTTCTTCGTCGTGCCGCCTGACCGTCATAAACCTGGTAGGAGTGAACCGACATGAACAAGTTTCGTCTTTTGGCCGTCCTGACCGTTCTCGCTCTGCTGTTGTTCCCTCTCGGTAGCGTCTCCGCCAGCGGCCCGGTCGTCGTAGAACGCAGCGCCGATGGGCCGGAGGCCGCAGTGCCGTCTGTATCGGGCCGTCTGATCGTCCAACTCAGCAACCCACCGTTGGCCAATTGGTGGCGCTCGTCACAAGCGGAAGTGCAAGGTAAGGCCAAATTAGACGTGAACTCCCCTACCGCGCAGGCCTACCTGGCGCAGATTGACGCGGAGCAGGCCGCATTCAGGGCCGCCTTTGCGCGCGCCTTCCCCGACGGTTTCGTGGAAACCGTTCGCGATTCCACCGGCACCACTCGCGAACTGACATACAGGGTCGTGTTCAACGGCATGACCGTGCGCATCCCGAAGGCGCGGCCAGCCGACCTTCTCCGCCTGCGCAAGTTGCCCGGCGTCAAAGCGGTCTTCCCCGACCGGCGTTACGAGCAGCAGATGTACGCCAGCAACCCCTTGATCGGCTCGCCTACGCTCTGGGCCGACGCGCGCATCGGCGGTCAAGAGAACGCCGGCAAGGGGATCAAAGTTGCCGTCATTGACAGCGGCACCTACGCGCCCAATCCCTTCTTCAACCCCGCCGGCTTCAGTTATCCGCCCGGCTTCCCCAAGGGCGACACGCGCTTCACCACTGAGAAGGTGATCGTCGCGCGGGCCTATTTCCGACCTTGGGATCCGCCCACACCGGGGGACGACACACCTTGGCCTGGGCCTAACGGCTCCAGCCACGGGACCCACACCAGCGGCACCATCGCAGGCAACGCCAACACCATGGTGCAGATAGGCCCCAGCCTGGTTTACACCATCTCCGGCGTAGCCCCCGCAGCCCAAATCATGTCTTATCGGGTCTTCTACCCCACGAGCAGCAAGTACTCCGGCAGCGCCTTCAGCGCGGAGATCGTCATGGCCATTGAGGACTCCGTCCTTGACGGCGCGGACGTGAGCAGCAACTCCTGGGGCGGGTTCCCGGGCGCGCTCCCTGCCGTCGTGCCTGAAGTGATCGCGATGGAGGCGGCTGTAGACGCGGGCCAGATCGTCGTCGCCGCGGCCGGCAATTCCGGGCCCCAGTTTGACAGCGCCAACCATACCCCGGGGGACGGCTCCGAGAAGATCATCGCCGTGGCCGCGAGCACAACCAGCGGCACCATCGCGGCCGGCTTCGTGGACGTGACCGCGCCCGAGGGCGTGCCCAGTAACCTGACCCAGCGTCCCTTCGGGCGCGCGGATTTCGGCCCGCCGCTGACCGCCACCTTCGGTCCCTTCCCCTACAAACCTGTGAGCTTGGTAGACACCGGAGGCAGCAGCCTCGCCTGCGATGAGGCAGCGTTGCCGGCGGGGAGCTTGACCGGCGTGATCGCCCTGGTGGAGCGCGGCGTCTGCCAGTTCAGCCTCAAGGTCTACAACGTGCAGCAGGCGGGGGCCATCGCTGCCATCATCTACAACAGCGTGGCCGGCGGCGAAGGACTGATCAACATGGCGCCCGGCCAGAAGGCCGAGTTGGTGACCATCCCCTCCATCTTCGTGCAACGCTCCATGGGCGTCGGCATGGTGAACTGGTACAACGCTCACCCGGGCGAGGCTCAGGTCAAGATAGACCTGGAGCCGCGGCAGGTCGGCAACACGCCTGACGTGGTCGCCAACTTCAGCAGCCGCGGCCCTGCCTTCGGTCGCCTGCTCAAGCCCGACATCACCGCGCCGGGCGTGAACATCCTCTCCTCCGGCTACGGAGAAGGCGCCGGCGTGGCGCAACACCAGGGCTTCGGCCAGGTCTCCGGCACGAGCATGGCGACGCCGCATATCTCCGGCGCGGCCGCGCTCTTGCGCCAGATCTACCCAACCTGGACGCCTATGCAGGTCAAGTCGGCCCTGATGTCCACCGCCAAGACCGACGGTATCCTCTCCCAACGGTCGCCTACGCTGCCACCTGCTACCATCCTGGAGATGGGCGCAGGCCGCGTGGACCTGACCAAGGCGGCGGACCCCGGCCTTCTCTTTGACAAGCCCAGCGTCAGTTTCGGCTCGGTGCGCGCGGCGGACACGACCCTGAAGTCCACCATCACGGCCCAGAGCCTGCTGGGGGTGAACTCCGTGTGGACGGTCTCCATCACCGCGGACGCGGGCTTCACGCCGACGACCGTCAGCACCCTGTCCGTCCCCGCGGGCGGCACCGCGGCTTTTGACCTGTCGGTGGAGATCGCCGCCGATACCGCGCCGGGCGATTACACCGGCTTCATCTGGCTGACGCACGGACCGCACACGCTCCACATCCCCTTCTGGGTGCGGGTGGAGGCGCCTGCGGCCGCGGCGGAGGTGCTCCTGATAGACAACGACTTCAGCGACCTCCTCGGCGAGCCCGACTACCCCGACGTTACGGCCTACTACACCAGCACCCTAACGGCCCTTGGCGTCACGTACGACTACTGGAACGCCGATGAGCACTTCAACAATCCGGCGACGATCCCCGACGGCGAGACGCTGAGGGCTTACAAGACCGTCATCTGGTACACAGGCAACCATTGGCAGCCGTCCGGCACCTTCGTCCAGGCGACGCCGCCCACTACGCAGGATCAGGCTTACCTAATGGCCTACCTGGACGCGGGCGGCAACCTGATCGCGACGGGCCAGGACTTCGCCAGCACGCTGGCCCCCGACCCCAACGACGCCCTGCTTTACAACACCTACTTCAGCGCCGAATTCCTGCAGGACAGCATCTACGATCCGGAAGGCCTAGGCGTCCTGCCGCCCAAGCCGAGCGCGATAGGCACGCCGGGCGGGCCTTTCAGCGGCATGATCCTGGACCTCAGCGGTGGCGGCGACGGGGCAGCCAACCAACTGTTCGTAGATGAGATCCTCCCCTTCGGTTCGTTGGACGCGATAGAGGGCGAGGGCAACCGCCCGCTCTTCACGGCCATCAGCCCCAACGCGCTGGGCAACGGCACCATCGCCGTGGCCCGCTCCAGCGAGCCGACGCTGGAACGACCATCGCTCAACTTCCTCTACCGCACCGTCCTCCTGGGCTTCGGCCTGGAAGGCGTCAACAACAACACCGGCTTTGCCACCCGTGAGGAACTCCTGGGCGGGATCCTGGCCTGGATCAACGACAGGCCGACCGTCTCGTTGGCGGCTACCTCGGCGGCCCACCCGTTGGACGCCGTGTACTTCACCGCCACCCTCGGCTCCGGCGTCCGCGCAGGCGTCCCGGTGCAGTATCGCTGGGACTTCGGCGACGGCTCCGGCATCGCGACCGGCACGGCGCCCAAGGCCGTGCACGTGTACGGCAAGCCGGGCATCTACAGGGCCCGCGTGGAAGTCACCAATGAGATGGGCCATCGCGCCGTGAGCGAGGCCGTAGAGGTAGTGGTGCAGGCCGCGTACGTCAATCCCGCCGAGAAGACCATCTACCCCAGCCAGGATACCTACATCAACTCCTGGGCCTCCAACTCCTCCTACGCTTCACGGCAGACCATGTGGACCGGCCACCTGGATACCCTGCGCGGCTTGCTCCAGTTTGACCTGACATCCATCCGCGCGGACTATCCGGTGGTGACCGCGACCCTCTACCTCTACCGCACCGAGCGTAGAGCGCCGACCAGCGTCTCCAGCACCACGCTCTACAGCCATCGTGTCACCAAAGCGTGGACGGCGGCAAGCACGACCTGGAACTCACCGTGGGACGTAGCGGGCGCCGTACCCAACAACGTGGACACGACACCGGATGGGTCGGTGACGGTCTCGGGCGCGACTGCGGGTTGGTTCAGCATAGATGTTACCGAGATGGCCCGCTTGTGGGTGGCCAACCCTGAGCAGAACTTCGGCGTCCTGTTGCGCCAGGTAGGCTTGGACGATCTGTGGGACGGCTGGGCGGCGTCTGAGTATTGGGACAACACCAAGCGACCCTACCTCGTCGTGAACTACCTGACGCCGTAACGACCTGACGCCGTTCGCGGGGCGGGAGGAGGCGGGGCTTGTCCTGCCTCCCGCCCCCTGTTGTTCGTTTCCTCGCCGGAGCGGGACATAAAAAGGAGCGGCCTAACATAGGTCGCTCCTATCTTGCTCGCCTGTTCAGGTCTAGCCGTCGCAGGTGATCGCCCGGTTGTCGCCCGTATGATACTCGTAGGTCTTGCCCTGAGCCTTCAAAACAACGACATACCCCGGAATGATCACCTGTAGATAAACCCCGCCCGGCTTGGGACACCCCAAGGCAGAGTTGCGCCATTCTACTTTCTCCACCCTCTCCACCGCGATCTCCGTCTCGGCGATGCCTAATCTCTTGGCCAGCGCCGCCTTCGCCAGAGACACGTCTCTCTCCGCTTCCGGTGAAAGGCTCCCCTGAGGCTGGCAGAGGATAACCATATCGCCCCCCGCGTGGTAAGTATAAGTCTTGCCCTCGGCCTTCAGCACGATCTTATAGCCCGGCGTGATGACCTCCGCATAGGCCATGCCTGGCTCCGGGCAGCCGATGCTCGCATTGCTCCATTCCACGGCCTCCACACTGACCACGGAGATCTCCTCGGGCGTCAATTGCAAGCGTCTGGCCAGGTCGGCTTTGGCCTGTTGAAGAGCACCCTCTTGCGTCTTTGCCTTTCCCGGCCCTAGCGGAGAGACGCTCGCGCCCGGCGCCTTCGGGGTCGCCACCGGCGACGCGCCGGGTTTCTGCGTCGGCGTCGCCGTCGGAGAGGCCATCGGCGTGACATCAGGCTCGGACGTTGGCGTAATGGGCCGCGCGCATGCCGTGCCGAGCAGGGCAACGCCGCACAATATCAGGCACGCTCGGACTAGCGGTTGGTATGCCATTTCTCCTCCTTAAAGTTGAACTTTTGTCCGTGCTGCCATAGCGACACACTTAAGACGCATCGCTGCGGCCCTCAGTTCCTTAGGCACACGCGCGTCCCCCTGCGGAGCCAGCCGAAGAGGTTTCCAACTCTATCTCTTCCGAAGATTATAACGGAACCGGTCTCCTTTGGCAACGCAAGGGCGACATCGCTTTGTGGCCCATGCCACCACTCGTGGTATAATGGGCCTGTCGTTGAGCATCAGACGAAGGAGAGATAAGGCCTTGCTCAACAAGGGGGAAACGTGTTCGCCGTGATGAAGGGCTGGCGCCGATGGCTGTGGGCGCTTCTGAGCCACGGCGCCAACCGGGCCGAGGCAACCCCTCTGGCCCGCGCGGGCGGGGAGGGCCGCTCCCGGTTGACGGTTATCTTTACAGGCAACATCACCGAAGCCCAGGTGGTGCGCGGCCTGCTGGAAAGCAACGGCCTCCCCGCTACGGTGCAGGCCGAGAGCATCGCCGCCGTCCTAGGCGTGGTGATCGGGCCGCTGGCCGAAGCGCGCGTCCTGGTGCCTGAGCCCTTGGCTGAAAGGGCGCGCTCACTTCTGGAGGCAGAGGCCGCCGAAGCAGAGGAGGCGGACTGCCCCACAATCCGTTGACAGGGCCATGCCTTCATGTTATACTCGGCCCACCATACCCAGGCCTGGAGGAGAGATGACGGAATGGCGCAGACGACCCTGACTGGCAACATGACCACGATGCGCTCAGCGACGGCCAACAAGAGGCTGAAATTTGCCGTCGGTGGCGCGATGATCCTGGCTGCCGTCGCGTACCTCATCATCAATGCGCTGGCTACCACAGGTCAGTATTACCTCACCATCGGCGAAGTGCGGGCCAGAGGCGAGAGCATCTATGGGCGACCGCTGCGGGTCTCCGGCAACATCGTAACCGAGTCCATCCGTTGGGACGCGGCCAACTTGATCCTGCAGTTCAACATCGCCGATGACTCCGGCACCCTGCCCGTTGTGTTTCACGGCCCCAAGCCTGACAACATGGAGCGAGAAGGTTCCCAAGCCATCGTGGAAGGTAGGCTCAACGCGGATGGCGTCTTCCAGGCCAATACCCTCCTCCTGAAGTGCCCCTCCCGCTACGAGGAGATGGAAACCATTGAGGTAAAGGCAGTGCAATGAGGAGCTGCCTGGGCCCGCCTGAGGTATCGTACGCTCGTAGCCTTCACTGACGATCGCCCGCGAGCGCGGGCGATCGCCGTCGTCTCTCGTGGAGCATCGCGATCTTGGGACGCTTAACCCTCTTCACGCTGTTGCTGTGGCTTGTGTGGACGGCCGGCCTCTCGGCCCAGGCCCCACAAGGCGCGCCCGACCAGCCTTCGGCCCGACGCGGCCGTTTCCTCTACCAACAAAACTGCGCGCCCTGCCACGGCGACCTGGGAAAAGGCGATGGCCCCGTCGCCAGTCAGACCGATTTCAAGCCGACCGATTTCACCGAGCCAACCTGGTGGCCCGATAAGACTCCCCAAGGTTTGTTCCAGATTACCAAGGAAGGCCGCCTGGCTCGGCAGATGCCCCCCTGGAAAGACCGCCTGACCGACGCGGAGATATGGGACGTGGTCTTCTACGTCTGGTCCCTCCACACCACCGCCGAGGAGTATCGCGCCGGCGAGGAAAAATACGTGTCCCTCTGCGCGGGTTGTCATGGCCGAACCGGCAAAGGGAGCGCAGGCGTGCCCGATCTGAGCGACCTGGCAGCAACGGCCGGACGCAGCCAGAGAGATTGGGAGGAAGTGCTGATAACGGGCGTCGGCGGCCACCCGACTTACGCCGACCTGCCGGAGCGCGACCGCATGGCCGTGCTAGAGTTTGTGCGCGCGTTCTCCTACCGCTCGCCGTTCGCTCCCACACCGTCGGGCAAGGGAATCATCAGCGGCGTCGTGACCAACGGGACGCCGGGCGGCAACGGCGTCGCCAACCTCACGGTCACCCTGCACATTTTTGAGGGAGAACTGGAAAGCGAGACCCGCACGACCTCCACCGATGAGCAAGGCCGTTACCGCTTTGAGGGCCTGTCTACCGACCCCGACCTCGCCTACGCGGCAACCGTAGATTACAAAGGCGTCCCCTACGGCAGCGACCTGATCCCCTTCCCGGAAGGGAGCACAGAACTCTCCTTACCGATACAGGTCTACGAGACCACCGAGGACGGTTCTGGGGTGCGCATCGCGCGCGCCCACCTCATCATGGACTTTGAGCCAGGCAACCTTCTCATCGGTGAACTCTATTTCCTTTCCAATGCGAAGGATCGCACCTTCGTCGGCACGGAAGGTGCATCCGGACGCGCGCTGGTCCTACGCTTCACCTTGCCTCAAGGCGCGACCGATCTGGACATCAACGGTGAACCCCTCGGCTCGCGCTTCGTCGCGACCGCCAACGGCTTCGCCGACACCCTTCCCCTACCGCCCGGCGAGAACGTGCGCCAGATCCTGTTCCGCTACAGCCTTCCCTACACCGCCCCTCGCTTGCGGCTTCTGCGCGAGTTGAACTACGACGCCGCGAACGTCAACGTCTTGGTGGCCGACCGAGGCGTGGCAGTTACCAGCCCGCAACTGACACCTGCAGGCACGCGAGGGACGCAGGGACAAACCTATTTGAACTTCGTGGGCAGCAACCTGCGGGCAGGGCAAGCCTTGGAATTGAATTTCTCCGGGTTGCCCATGGCCGGTCGCTCGCCGGCCCGGGCGCTCACCAACTCGCCCCTGAGCCTGGCGGTCGGGCTGGGCTTGGGCGCGCTAATGATGGGGGGACTGCTGGCTTACGCCTTGGTTCTGCGTCGCCCGCCGCCCCAGACGAGGACGCCTGCCTCTCCCCCAGCCCGAGCGACCCTGCACGCGCAACGTCAGCGGCTCCTGACAGCCATCGCGCGCCTGGACGACGACTTTGAGGCAGGGAAGGTGGCAGAAGCGACATATCGCCAGGAGCGCACCGCTCTAAAGGCCCAATTGTTAGAAGTGGCGCGGCGGATGCAGGACGAGGAGAACACTTGATTGAGATCCGCGGCCTTGTCAAGGCCTTTGGCCGCAAGGTTGTCTTGCGGGGCGTGGATTTGTCCATAGAGCCGGGTGAGGCGGTGGTCTTGTTCGGCCCGAACGGCGCAGGCAAGACGACCTTGATGCGCATCGTTGCCACCTTGAGCAGGCCCACGGCGGGGACCGTGCGCGTGGGTGGCATAGACCTCTCCTACGCGCCCGACGCGGTGCGCCAGCAACTGGGGTTCGTCAGCCACGTGCCGCTCCTCTACGAAAACCTCACGGCGGAAGAGAACCTGCGCTTCTTCGGGCGATTGTACGGACTCGGCGACCTGGAGACGCGCATAGACGCCATGCTGCGCCAGGTAGGGCTGGTGGCGCGCCGCCACGACCTGGTGCGCACCTTCTCTCGCGGGATGGTGCAGCGCCTCAGCATCGCCCGCGCGCTCCTAGCCGATCCCTCGGTTCTCCTGTTGGATGAGCCAGATACAGGGTTAGACCAGCACGCGGCGGCCTTGTTGCACCGCCTCATCGCCCAGGTAGCAGGCGCGCAGGGGGTTGAGGGAAGCCAGGTTCGTCGCGCCTCGGTCCTGCTGACCACCCATAACCTGGAGCGAGGGTGGGAATGGGCCGACCGGGTCGCGATCCTGGCCGGAGGGCGCATCGCCTTTCAGGCACGCCGCGCCGACCTCACGCCAACGGAACTGCGTGAGGCCTACGACCGCATCGTGAACGAGCGAGGTTAACCAGGATGCGCTCCCTTCGACAGGTGGCCGCCATCGTTTGGAAGGACATCGTAGCCGAACTCCGCACCAAGGACATCTTCAGCGCCATGTTCGTCTTTGCGCTCCTGGCCATCCTCATCTTTGAGTTCGCCTTTGATCTACGCGTGGACAACGTGAGGGAGGTCGCGCCGGGCGTCCTCTGGGTCGCGATCTCCTTCGCCGGAGTGCTGGGGCTCAGCCGTTCCTTCTCGCTGGAGAAGGACAAGGGAAGCATAGAAGGGCTTCTCCTGGCCCCTCTGGATCGCAGCGTCATCTATTTCGGCAAGATGCTGGGTAACCTTTCATTCATGCTGGCCACGGAGGCTCTGGTCGTTCCTCTATTCATCGTGCTGTTCAATCTGCCCCTTTACCTGCCGGGCCTGCTGCTGGTCGTGCTCTTGGGAACGCTCGGATTCGCCGCTGTGGGGACGCTCTTCGCGGCCATGACGGCCAACACGCGCGCCAGAGAGGTGCTGCTGCCCATCTTGCTATTTCCCGTCCTCGTGCCGGTCCTCATCTCCGCGGTCAAGCTGACCGGAGGGTTCCTGGATAACATCTCCTTGCAGGAGAACATCAACTGGCTCCAGATCCTAATCGTCTTTGACATCGTGTTTCTCGCGATCGCCTACATGACCTTTGATTACGTGGTGGAGGAGTAAGGGTAAAATGAGATCTAAATGGCATTGGCTCATCGCCCTAGATATCGTGGCCGGCCTCGCGATGCTGGGCGCCGTCTACATGGCCCTCATCTTCGCTCCGGATGCGGCCAACTTGGCTTCGGAGAACGAGATCAAGGCGCAGCACATCTTCTACTTCCACATGGGCTGTAACGTAGGGGCAGCCATCGGCCTCTTCACCAACTTCATCGCTAGCATTCTCTTCTTAGTGACCCGCCAGCGCTTCTGGGATGGCATCGCGGTCTCGGCCGCGGAATTGGGCCTGGCCTTCGGCATCGGCGTGTTGGCCTCCGGCTCCATCTGGGCTCGCCCCACCTGGAACACCTGGTGGACCTGGGACCCGCGCCTCACCAGCGCCGCGGTGACGGTGCTCATCTACGTCGCCTACCTGATGCTGCGCGGCGCGGTGGAAGACCCCGGCCGCCGAGCCCGCTTCGCCGCCGTCTACGGCATCTTCGGCTTCGTCAGCGTCCCCATCACCTTCCTCTCCATTCGCCTATGGCGCACTATCCACCCCGTCGTCTTCGGCGCCGCGAACCCCGAGGCGCGCGGCGGCTTCGCGCTAGGCCCCAACATACGCCTGACCCTCATGTACAGCATGGCCGCGTTCGCCCTTCTCGCCATCACCCTGCTCATCCATCGCGTGCGGCTGGAGCGGCGGCGAGAGGAAGTTGAACAATTGCAGGAACGATTGACGCCCTGAACGACCCGGAGGAGAGCACCGACATGATCTATCTTGCGGGTGGGTTTTTCGTGGTGTGGGCTGTCGTCTTCCTCTTCGTCCTCAGCCTGGTGCAGCGCGAGCGCGCGCTGGAACGTGAGATCGCGGCCCTGCGCGCGCTGCTGGCAGAACGCGAAGGAGACGACAGGGAGTAAACGCCACTACAGGTGCAGTAGCGCCCTCGTCGGCCTTGCGGCCAAGAAGGGATGAGGCTTCCCAGGCGCCGTGAGCAAGTGGCGGCGTCAGGTTTCTCGGGATTGAGTATCCGCAGGAGAAGGCTCCTCGGCCCGCGCGGCTGGCGCCTGAGGCGATGATGAAGAGGTCGGCCCGGCCACCGCTCCGTGGCGAGATCTCCCTGAGCGATGCCGGATGATCAAAAGCGCGCTGGCCAAAACGATGGAGAGGATGGAAATCCACTGGGCAGTAGCCAGCGCGCCGATCCTCCAGGCATCGGGCCGGAAGGCCTCAATCCACAATCGGCCTAGTGGATAGACGATGAAGTAACCCAGGAAGACGTCGCCATCCTTCAGCCTAGGCGCGAGGCGCCGTGCCAGGTAGAGGAGCACGAAAAACATGAGGAGCGTCCAGGCCGATTCGTAGAAGAAGGTGGGGTGAAAGCCGTGCGTAGCATACCATTGCAAGGTCTCCGGCGTCAGGTCGGCGCTGCCGCAGGGCTGGATCCCCGCAGGGAGGTTAGGCGGCAGTTGGCAAGGGTAACGCGGATTGATGTGGAAAGCCCAGGGAAGGGTTGTAGGAGGGCCGTACAATTCCTGATTGACGAAATTGCCGAAACGCCCTACGGCCTGTCCCAAGAGGACGCCCGGCGCGCCGATGTCCAGCCAACGCCACAGGTTGAGAGGGGGACCCACCCTCTTCGCCCGCAGCCCTTTCCACTCTAAACCCACCAACACCCGCGCATAGAGCCACACGGCGAAGACCCCGCCGATCAGGCCTCCGTAGATCCCCAGCCCACGAAACCCGAATCCGTTGGCGCCGAAGGGGTTGATGGCCTCCCAGGGATGCTCACGATAGTAGGCGAAACCCGCACCGTCGGCCGGGCTGGAGAAGACGTGATAAAGCCTCCCGCCGATGATACCGAAGATAAGACACAAGGTCAAGGCGTTCCAGACGTGTTCCGGGTCCTCGCCGCGGCGGCGGGCTTCCCGCGTCGCCACGTAGGCGCCCAAGAGCACGCCAGTGATGATCAGAAGGCCATACCAACGCAAGGCGAAGGGCCCTATGGAGAAGATCACGGGGTTCATATCGGCTCCTACGGTGAAAAGAGCAAATGAAGGTGGCGCTATCATACCACCGAACGGGCATGAGGGCAAGCGGGAGAGGGCTGCTTCAGCCCTTGCACACCCGCGGCTTTCGCGCTATACTACGCAGGCGATGAAACGAAAGGGCTTGTCTTTATGGCCGGCAGCGTGACCGCTCGTCAGTTCAACACCCTTGTGCGTTGGGTGGATCGCCTGATCGTTGGCATCAGTCGGCATTGGCTGGGCCTGTTTCTGTGCTTCTACGGCTTCTTCGTTCTCCTCCCGTGGCTTTCCCCTGTCCTCATGCACACCGGCTACGAGTCTGCCGGCCGTCTGATCCAAGCCCTGTACTCAGCCGTCTGCCACCAGTATCCGGAGCGTTCCTTTTTCCTTTACGGCCCGAAGACGATGTACAGCATAGAAGAGATTCAAGCCGTCTGGCCTTACTACGAAACCATCACGCGCTGGCGACAGTTCATCGGCTCGCCGGAGATGGGATGGAAGGTGGCTTGGTCCGACCGCATGGTCAGCATGTACACATCTGTTTGGGTCGGCGCGCTCATCTTCCGGTTCCTGCGCCGGCGCTTGCGTCCCCTGCCCACGCGAGGGCTTGCGATCCTGGCCTTGCCCATCTTGCTGGACGGCGGCACTCACATGATCAACGACCTTTTGGGCCTGGGCTTCCGGCAGGATAACGCCTGGCTTGCCGCCCTGACCGGCCACGCGTTGCCGGCTTCATTCTATGCTGGCGACGCGCTCGGTTCCTTCAATTCCTGGATGCGCCTGATCACGGGCGCGCTCTTCGGGCTTGGCGTCGTGTGGTTCGCGTTTCCCTGGGTGGAGCGGGCCTTCCAAGAGGTGCGACACGATCTAGGGGAGGCCAGCCTGCGCTCCGGTGCACAGATTTGAGCGCGATGTCCATAGAGGTACGGCGGCGAAATGATCGAGATCTCCTTGGGGGTAGCGGCTTTGGCAGGGATCCTTTCGTTCATCTCGCCCTGCGTCCTGCCGTTAGTTCCCGCCTACTTGGGGCATCTGAGTGGCGCGGCGGTTACCGTGGCCGGCGTGGAAGCGCCTCACCGACGGACGATCTTCTTCCACGCGTTGGCTTTCGTCCTCGGCTTCGCGACCGTCTATACGTTGTTGGGGGCATCCGTCGGTCTGGTCGGGTACGTGTTGGTGGACCAACTGCCGCTGATCCAAAAAGCCGGTGGCGTCCTGCTCGTCCTCTTCGGGTTGCATACCATGGGCATCATGCCCATCCCTCTCCTCTACCGCGAGTTGAAGGTGGAGGTGCAGCCGCGACGGGAGTTGGGCTACCTTTCCTCGGCGCTAGTGGGCATGGTCTTCGCGGCCGGATGGACGCCCTGCATCGGCGTCATCCTCTCCGGCATCCTGCTGCTGGCCAGCGCCAGCCAGACGGTAGGCAAGGGCGCCATCCTCCTCTTGACCTATTCCCTGGGCCTGGGCGTACCCTTTCTGACCGCGGGCCTGGCCTGGGATCGCCTGACGCCACTTCTGCGCCAACTGAACCGGCGCCAGCGGCTCGTCAGCGTCGTCAGTGGCCTCCTCATCATCGCCATGGGCGTGTTGGTGTTCACCAATTTCTTCGCTCTGCTGGCAGCCTATTCTGCACCGATTTGGCGGCAGTTGGAAGCGGCGCTGGGCTTGCGATGAGGCGAAGCAACCTTAGTCTCGCAAGGACGTGAGTGAGGTTGAGCATGGTAGAGACGGGGTTTTCCGGGGGGAATGCTGCTGAGACGAAACGCGCGCGCTTGGGAAAGGCGCTGTCCATAGGCGCTGTGATCCTCTTCGTGGCGCTCATGGCCGCGGGCATCTTCCGTTCGGCCCAAGAGCAACGCAAAAGCGGCCCCGCGCCCGACTTCACCCTTCCCCTCTACGGCGGCGGCGAGATCACCCTGTCGTCGCTGCGGGGTCGGGTCGTCGTCATCAACTTCTGGGCCAGTTGGTGCGATCCCTGCCGGGAGGAGGCTTCATTCTTAGAACAAGCCTGGCGCAAGCGCAAAGAGCAAGGCGTCATGTTCATCGGCGTAGATTACCTAGATAGCGAGAAGGAAGCCCTAGCCTACCTCAAGGAGTTCAACATCACCTATCCCAACGGCCCAGACCTGGCAAGCAAGATAGCCCAAAAGTATCGCATTCGCGGCGTGCCGGAGACCTTCATCGTTGACCCTGAGGGGCGCGTCGTCTTCTTCAAGATGGGGGCAATGACGGAAGAGGAACTCTTGGCCGAACTGGCGAAACTAGGATATTGAAGCGAGTCGCTGGCGCTCGCCCGAACTGTGAGCCATCCCGCAAGGCAGCAGGGGCAAGGAAAGGAGTAAACAATGCTACTAGCCTTCAACGGAGCCACGACACAGAAGGCCAAACTGGAGACCGACATAGAGACCGCCGCGACCGCCGGCTTCAAAGCGCTGGAGATTTCCGCCGCGAAGTTGGATCAGTACCTTCTTGATTGGTGGCACATCCCCGCGGCAGAGCAGTTGCGAGACCTTTTCGCCGAGCATGGGGTCCGTCCCGTCAGCGTGACATCGGTAGAGGGGATTAACTTCCGAGGAGATCAGTTTGACCTGGTCAAGCGGCGCTGCCGACTGCTGGCCGAGACGATGAAGGTGCTAGGATGTCCTTACCTGGTCGTCGCGCCGGGCATGGCCCCGCGCGGCACCCGAAGCGAGGACGCGCGACGGGAGACGGTGAAAGCGCTGCGGGCCCTGGCCGACGAGGTCGCGCCCCTGGGCGTATCGCTGGCCTTTGAGCCTCAGGGCTTCCACTGGAGCAGCGTCCGCACGCTGGGTGCGGCCTGGGACATCGTTCAGGAAATCAACCGCGACGAGGTCGGCCTGGCGCTGGATGCCGTCCATTTCTACCTCGGCGACTCCCCCCTGTCCGACATTGACCGGTTGGACCCGGCTAAGGTCTTCCTCTTCCAATTGGGCGATGTAGAGAGCGTAGATAAGGAACTGGTAGGGGATGTCCATCGGGTCATGCCGGGCGACGGCGTGGCGCCCTTGGGCGACATCTTGCGCAAACTCAAGGCCATTGGCTTTGACGGCATCTGCTCCCTGGAATTGAACCGCCCGGCCCTGTGGGAACGTGATCCGGTAGAGGTCGCGCGCGAGGGACGTAACGCGATGCTAAGGATGCTCAGGACGCATTTCCAGGCCGAATGACGGTCTACTCCTAATCCGAACCTGATAAGGCTGCGAGGCTAACGGTCTGTGGCGAATAGGTGTCGGGCTCTGAGCGCCGGGGGAGGACCACAGCTTAAGCCTGCTAATCAGCCAATGGTCATGAAAACTGGGAAGCCCTGATCTTGACGAACAGGATAACTTGCGCTATACTTAAATTAGATGCGGGTGTAGCGCAGTGGTAGCGCAACTGCTTCCCAAGCAGTGAGTCGTGGGTTCGAATCCCATCACCCGCTCCTAGGGTTTCCCGAGCCATTCTCCCACTACCCCTTGTGGTTTGGCGCTGTGATGAGGCAGTTGCTCATGCAATGTTAAAACGAAACAGCCTCGCCACCCTTGACGGACAGGCGAGGCTGTGCTACACTACCCCACGCCTGCGACGCCTCATCCGTCGTGGGCCATCGGCCTGGACGCACCCACGTCGCAGGCCGAATTCTTTCCCGATTATAGCACAACCTGATACTTGTCGTCAATCGGCTCCACCTTCTCGCCAGGCATGACGACGCGCTCATAGACGATGAGCACGTCATCGCCAAGAGGCAACTGGTCTAGCGGGATGCCGTCCGTTGTCGTTACGCCGTCTTGTGTCCTGTAGATACGGCTCACCACGCGCCGTAGGCCATGT
>DAOTYP010000091.1:0-2401 GCA_034434975.1 Anaerolineae bacterium
CGAGAGGTCTACCTCTGCTGGCGCTACGGAGAGGAGAGGGTTGCATACTGGCATGAACTGCAGGCCGGTTTTGCCGGCCGACGGCCGCTTTAGCATCTTGTTGTCGTCGGGCTGACATCTGTGGGAGAGGGCGCGCGATGAGGCTGCGCCAGCGTGTGGGGTTGGACGCCGCGCGGTGACGCATCCTTGCACTCTACATAATGGTAGCGCCCTCTGTTTGTGCCCAGCCGTTCCCAACGGTGGAAGGACGGCGGCATGGGCTCAAATGGTGCCGCCCTGTCGGACAGCGCGGCCCGACAAGGAGGACCTGCGATGAGCACCCAAGAGAAGACGATCCGCAAAACCGATCTTCGGCGAGTCGGCGATTACCTTTATGAGATCCCCCAGGATTTCCGGGAGGATATGCGGGTTCCTGCTCGCCTTTACGCCGATGAGGCCATCGTAGAGAAGGCTCTGGAAGATCGTTCCATCTATCAGTTGGTGAACACGGCGACCTTGCCGGGCGTCGTCGGTTATGCCCTTGCCATGCCCGACATCCACCAGGGGTATGGCTTTCCCATCGGCGGCGTCATCGCCACCCGTCTGCCGTCGGGGGTGATTTCCCCGGGAGGGGTTGGCTATGACATCAACTGCGGCGTTCGCCTGTTAGGCTCCTACGTGACCGCCGAGGAGATCTCTCCCTATTTGCGGGATTTGGCGACGGCGCTTTACCGCTTTGTGCCCAGCGGTGTCGGCGTGGAAGGGGCCATCCGCCTCAGCGTGGAGCAATTGGACGAGGTTTTGGAGAAAGGATCGCGGTGGGCCCTGAAGAACGGCTTTGCCCGCGAGGATGACCTGCGGCGCACCGAGGAGGAAGGGCGCCTGGCCTTGGCCGATCCGAGCAAGGCCAGCCGCCAAGCCAAGGAACGTGGCCGCGATCAGGTAGGGACGTTGGGTGCCGGCAACCACTTCGCCGAGTTGGACGAGGTGGTTGAGATCTACGATCAGGAAGGAGCGGAGGCGCTGGGCCTTTTCCTGGGGCAGGTGTGCGTGCAGATCCATTGCGGTTCTCGCGGGTTCGGCCATCAGGTCTGCACCGACTACGTGCAGGATTTCCAGAAGGCCATCCACAAATACGGCATTACGTTGCCCGATCGCGAACTCGTGTGCGCGCCGTTGGATTCGCCGGAGGGAAAGGATTACCTGGCGGCGATGGCCTGCGCGGCTAACTACGCCTTCGCCAACCGTCAGGTGTTGGCGCATCATGTGCGCCAGGCCTTCGCGGAGGTCCTGGCCGGCAAGGTCAAAAATTGGGACCTGTTCCAGGTCTACGACATCGCCCACAACATGGCGAAGATAGAAGAGCATCAGGTGGACGGCAAGCGCGTGAAGGTGTGCGTCCACCGCAAGGGGGCTACACGCGCCTTCGGTCCTGGGTCGGATGTGTTGCCCCCTGAGTACAAGGCCGTGGGACAGCCGGTTCTCGTTCCGGGGTCTATGGGCACGGAATCGCACGTTCTCCTGGGCACCGAGGAGAGCATGGCCCGCACCTTCGGCTCCACGTGCCACGGCGCGGGGCGGGCCATGAGCCGGGCCGCGGCGAAGAAGCAGGTGCGAGGCGAGCGGCTGCGCCAGGAGTTGGAGGCGCGTGGGATTGAGGTGCGGGCCGGCAGCATGTCGGGCCTGGCCGAGGAGGCGCCCGTCGCCTACAAGGATGTCTCGCGCGTGGTGGATGTGGTGCACGCGGCGGGCATCGCCCGCAAGGTGGCCAAGTTGCGGCCCATCGCCATCGTGAAAGGATGATGAGGGGTTCTATGCAAGGTATCCCTGAGATCTCTCCGCAGGAGTTAGCCAGGCGGCTCAAGAACGGCCACCGGCCGTACCTCTTGGATGTGAGGGAACCTGAGGAATGGGCCATCGTCCATATAGATGGGGCGGTTCTGGTGCCGATCACGGTGTTGGCGGAGAAGGGGTTGTCTGCGTTGCCCGAAGACCTGCGGCCCGATACGGAGACGGTTGTGTATTGTCATCACGGCAGCCGAAGCGCGCAGGTGACGGCCTGGCTCCTTCGCAACGGCTATAAAAATGTGAAAAATCTGAGCGGCGGCATTGACGCTTATGCCCTCGCGACGCAGCCGCCGCTGGCGCGGTACTGAGGACGGGGGAACTTCACATCGCTACCTGGATGCAGCGGCGCGCCGGATAGGCAGCGACGGGTCAGCAGGGATTTTTAAGGTGTAAATAGCCCACGGGAGAATACGAAAGATGCGTATCCTCTTTGTGGAGAAACAGATTGACTACGAGCCGCAGGGGATCATGTCGTTATCGGCTTATCTCAAGCGGGCAGGGCACGAGGTGGCGCTGGCCATCGCGTCCCAGGAGGATCCCGTAGCGTTCGCCTGTCGCTATGAGCCCGACGTGG
>DAOTYP010000092.1:0-3412 GCA_034434975.1 Anaerolineae bacterium
GGAGCGTATCGGGCAAGGGCTCGTTCTTAGGAACCGGCTTGATGTTCGGCCCTCGGATCACCTCTACCGTCTCCGGATGATCCGACGGCGGCACGATCATGTTGTCGTCAATGATGTACTTCTCCGGAATCCTCACCTCCACAGGGTCGCCTAACTTGCGCGGGTCGGTGATCACCCCTGTCAGGGCTGCCGCGGCAGCCACCTCCGGACTGCACAGGTAAACCTGATCGTTAGGGGTGCCGCTGCGACCGGCGAAATTGCGGTTGAAGGTGCGCAACGATACGGCGTTGGTCGGGGGAGCCTGGCCCATGCCGATGCAAGGCCCGCACGCCGATTCCAGCACTCGCGCCCCGGCCAAGATGAAATCGGCTAAAGCCCCATTACGGGCGATCATGGCATATACCTGCCGAGAGCCGGGCGTCAGCGTCATGCTGACCTGAGGGTGAACCGTGTGGCCACGCAAGATGGTGGCCACCTTCATCAAATCGGGATATGAGGAATTGGTGCAAGAGCCGACGCAAACCTGGTGCACCGGCGTCCCCTCCACCTCCCGCACGGGCACAACGTTGTCCGGGCTTTGAGGCAAAGCGATCAGGGGCTCTAACTCGTCCAGGTTGATCTCCATCTCCTCGTCGTAGGTGGCATCCGGATCGGGGGCCAAAGGACGCCAAACCTCCTCCCGGCCTTGCGCCCGCAAGTAGTAGCGGGTGTTTTCATCGGAGGGGAAAATAGAGGTCGTCGCCCCCAGTTCCGCGCCCATGTTGGTGATGGTGGAGCGCGCTGGCACATCCAACTGCTCCACCCCGGGCCCATGATACTCAAAAATGCGCCCCACGCCACCTTTGACCGTCAAGCGGCGCAGCATCTCCAAGATGATGTCCTTGGCGCTGACCCACGGCTGCAGCCTGCCTGTGAGCCTAACCCCTACGATCTTCGGCATCGTCATGTAAAAGGCCCCGCCGCCCATCGCCACGGCGACATCCAGGCCGCCGGCGCCGATCGCGAGCATTCCCATCCCCCCTGATGTAGGGGTATGGCTGTCGGAGCCGAGGAGGGTCTGGCCAGGGACGGCGAAACGCTCCAAGTGCACCTGATGGCAGATGCCGTTGCCTGGACGGGAGAAGTAGATGCCGTACTTGGCCGCGAAAGTTTGCAGGAAACGATGATCATCAGCGTTCTCAAAGCCCGTCTGCAGCATGTTGTGGTCCACATAACTGACCGATAACTTCGTGCGGACCCTCGGAAACCCCATCGCTTCAAACTGCAGACACGCCATCGTGCCGGTGGCATCCTGCGTCAACGTCTGGTCAATGCGGATGCCCACTTCCCGGCCGGCAACCATCTCGCCGGAGACAAGGTGGTCCAGAATGATCTTCTGCGTCAGATTCAGTCCCACTGGGCAACCTCCTTCCCATCACCTTACCACGACCTCAACTGGGGGCAAGAAAGCGACCTTACAATTTCGCCCTCACCCCCGAGATGATGCCACATTATAACCACCGCCCTAACGGCTGTCAACAAAACCGACCGCCTTCGTTCGCATTTGACAATCAAGCACGGTCGGCGGCATCCCTCTCAGCCGAGAAGCAGACGCAGCCAGATCGCCGTAGCGCCCGCCAGCAGCATCCAGGGCGTTACGGCGAGCCCGGTGCGAAAGTACTGCAAGGGCGATATCTCCAACCCGCGCCGCCTCAGGATGACCACCCAAAGCACCTTCGCCAACGATCCTACGATGGTGATGTTGGGCCCTAAATCGGCGCCGAGGATGGTAGAGTAGATGATGGCCCTCTGCATAAGGGGTGAGAGGTCGGGCACGCTGTTGAGGGTTGAGATCAGGACGAGCATGGCAGGGACGTTGTTGATCAGGTTGCTGCCGATGGCCGCGCCGAAGGTATTCAAGAACACGGCGCGCGCGGGGCTGTTCCCCGCCGCCTGCAGGAGCGCGCGCCCCAGCGCCGCCGTGACGCCGGCGTTCTCCACACCGCGCACGACGATGAGCATCCCTGCAATGAAGATGAAAATGCCCCAAGAGATCTCCTGGGCCAACCAGCGCACGTTCACTTGACGGGTAGCGAGACCGCCCGCCAACAGCAGGAACGCGCCCCCCACGGCAACCAAGGAGAGAGGCCCGCGCAAAGTGGACACGATGATGTAGGCCATGGCTACCAACAGAAGACTCAAGACCACGAAACGGAAATAGCGCGGATGCCGTATCGCTTGCCGAGGCTGAGGGAGCCTTTCCACTGCCAGGGGTACGGAGATGGAACGGCGGAATATCAGGAGAAACAACCCTATATTGATAGAGATGGCCAGAATGCTGGGCAGCAGAAGATGGCTCAGGTAGTCTGGCAAGGCTTGCCGGGTGGCGTCCACCATCAAGATGTTGACGGGGTTGGAGACAGGCAACGTCAAAGACGCGGTGTCGGCGATGAAGATGCAAGCATACAGGTAAGGAAGCGGGCTAAGGCCGAGGCGACTGACCAGGGTGAAAACGATAGGGGTCAAGATGAGAGCCGTGGCGTCGTTGGAGAGAAAGGTTGTGATGACGGTGCCCACAAGGAAAACGTTGATGAACAACCGGCGCGCGCTCCCGCCGGAGCGTCGGGCCGCAGTGAACGCAGCCCATTCAAAGAAGCCGGCAGCATCGGCCAGCGCCGAGATGCTCATCAGACCCAAGAAGAAGCCGAAGACGTTCCAACTCGCCAGCAAAGTACGCGCGGCCTCAGGCAAGGAGACCTTGCCGGCGACGAGCATCAGAAAACCGCCCAGGGCAGCGGCCATCCACTCCGTTACCTTTCTCGGGCGGAGCATGATCAACACCAACGTCAGAGCGAAGACGATCAGCGTGTAGAGCATGAGGGTAGCCTATCCCCAAACCCCTTTCCCATCGTGTCGGCAAGGAAGCCTTCTCGGCAAACAGACGAAGAAGGATTATATGCCGAAAGGAAATCCGGGACAAGTTCGCCAAGCCCACGGCCTCAGACGGGGCGTTCCTTTTCTTCCAGGCACTCGTTCGTCCTTTGCCTGAGCGCACCCTTTCTGCTATACTGCGAAGCCGAGAGGTTGGTCATGCCCAACGTTGGTCCGCACGAGACGGTCCTACTCCTGGCGCCGGACCGTAAACGCTACCTGGTCCGGCTAACTCCCGGCGCGCGCCTCCATACTCATCATGGATGGCTGGCCCATGATGACCTCATCGGGAAGCCTCTGGGACGCACCGTGCGCACCCAATTGGGCGAGCCGTTCCTTGCGCTGGAACCTTCCACCTATGATCTCATCTCCCTTCTAGAGCGCGAAGGACAGATCGTGTTTCCCAAGGATGCCGCGCACATCATCCTGCGGCTCAACGTGTTCCCAGGCCGACGCGTCATTGAAGCGGGCACGGGCAGCGGCGGGTTAACCCTGGCCCTGG
>DAOTYP010000093.1:0-4660 GCA_034434975.1 Anaerolineae bacterium
GCTCCGCGGTGAGGTCCTCTTGAAGGTCGGAGACAACATCACGACCGACCACATCATGCCGGCGGGGGCCAAAGTTTTGCCCCTTCGCTCCAACATTCCGGCCATCGCTGAGTACACCTTTACCCGGGTTGATCCGGAGTTCCCGGCGCGCGCCAAAGCCAAGGGGGGAGGCTTTGTCGTAGGAGGGGTGAACTACGGGCAAGGTTCCAGCCGAGAGCACGCGGCCTTGGCGCCGATGTACCTGGGCATGAAAGCCGTCATCGCCAAATCGTTCGCTCGCATCCACGAGGCGAACCTCATCAACTTTGGCATCTTGCCCCTCACCTTCATCAACGAGGCCGACTACGACGCGCTGGAGCAGGGCGACCTTTGGGAAATCCGTCAGGTGCGGGAGACGCTGCCGCAGAGCGATACCCTGACAGTGCATAACCTGACCAAGGGGACGACCTTCCAGGTGAGGCACCGCCTGACGCCTCGGCAGGTGCAGATCGTCTTGGCTGGTGGCCTCCTCAATTGGGTGCGAGAGCAGGCCGATAAGGGGTAATCGGGAGCGCCTGTATAGAGCAGCCTTGGGAGCGCGGTCTGGCCGGTTCCCAAGGCTTTTTATACCCCCCAAGTGTGCTCGCCTGCTGGCTGGCCCGCTTCCCTCTCGCCGACCCTCGCGTCGGCCCGGTTGCGCAGGGGGAGACGCGGTTTTTGCCGTCCTGAGGGCAGCGCGGTTATAATCGGCTCAACACCTGGCCTGCTGACGCAGGTTAGAGCCGATCGGGGAGGTAACATGACCTTTGACAAGATCGTAGTTCCCCAAGAGGGAGAACGGATCACCGTTCGCGAAGGGAAGTTGCACGTGCCCGATTGCCCGATCCTGGCCTTCATTGAGGGCGATGGCATCGGGCCGGACATCACTTGCGCCTCTCTACGTGTGTGGAACGCGGCTGTGCAGAAGGCCTATGGCGGCCAGCGCAAGATTGCCTGGATGGAAATTTACGCGGGGGAGAAAGCCGATCGCCTGTACGGCACCTACCTGCCGGAGGAGACGCTGCGGGCGATGAAGGAGTTTCTGGTCGGCATCAAGGGCCCGTTGACGACGCCGGTCGGCGGCGGCTTCCGCAGCCTCAACGTCACCTTGCGCCAGGAACTGGACCTCTACGCTTGTGTGCGGCCTGTGCGTTGGTTCCCCGGCGTGCCCAGCCCCTTGCGACATCCGGAACTGGTGGATGTGGTGATCTTCCGCGAGAACACCGAGGACGTTTACGCAGGGATTGAATGGCCTGCCGGCTCGGCGGAGGCGCGACGGGTCATCTCTTTCCTGAACGAGGAGATGGGCACCCGCATCTCGCCGGAGGCGGGCATCGGGATCAAGCCCATCACCGAGTTCGGCACCAAACGCCTGGTGCGCAAGGCCATTCGTTACGCTTTGGAGAACGGCCGCAAGAGCGTGACCTTGGTGCATAAAGGCAACATCCAAAAGTACACCGAGGGAGCATTTCGCCATTGGGGATACGAGGTCGCCCGCGAGGAGTTCGCAGATGTGACGGTCACGGAAGAAGAGGTGAGCGCGGGCAAGTCGGCTGAGGGCAAGGTCGTGATCAAGGATCGCATAGCCGACATCATGTTCCAGATGATGCTCCTGCGGCCTGCCGAATTTGACGTGATCGCTACGCCTAACCTGAACGGCGACTACCTCTCGGATGCCATCGCCGCTGAGGTGGGAGGCGTCGGCATCGCGCCGGGCGGCAACATCTCCGACTACATCGCGCTCTTTGAGGCCACCCATGGCACCGCGCCCAAATATGCCAATCAAGATAAAGTTAACCCCGGCTCTTTGCTCCTTTCAGGCGTGATGATGCTGGAGTACATCGGATGGAAAGAGGCGGCGCGCGCGATCGTGGACGCCTACATCAAGACGGTCGCGCAGAAGATCGTAACGTATGACTTTGCCCGTCAGATGGAAGGGGCGAAAGAGGTACGCACCTCGGAGTTCGCCTCGGCCATCATCGCCAATCTGTGACCCATTCGTTCCTGACGACGGACAGGCTGGGGGGAAAGCGAAGAGGTGAGGATTTTTGACGGTTCACCCCTAGACGGGCTATAATCTCCATGGCCCTGAAAGATTAGAAAGGAGAGGTCTTATGGCTCAGGCGGTTGCCACTTTGCGCGCGTTCTACCGGGGCATCACCTACCGCGGTCGGGAGGGCCATTGGGCATGGATGATGCACCGGGTCGGTGGGCTCGGCATCCTATTGTTTCTGGCCCTGCACATCTTTGACATCTTCCTCATCGGCTTCGGGCCGGACATATTCAACCGCTTTCTCTTCGTCTACCACTCTCCGCCCTTCCGCATCCTCATCTTGTTTCTCATCTACGGCGTGCTTTATCACGCGCTGAACGGCCTGCGCGTCATCATCATAGATTTCTGGCCCTCTACGACCCGCTACGAGCGCCAGATGTTCTGGGCCGTGATGGCTGTCGTCCTACCTGTGTGGCTTTTTGCCGCCTACGCGACCATCCGGCCCATCTTTGCCCACTAGGAGGGGAGCCATGAGTCTATATGCTTCATCTCTGCGTCGCCGTGTCCGCCCCAACGGCCGCTTTGAGGTGTTGGCCTGGTTTTTCATGCGGGTGTCGGGGGTAGTTCTCCTCTTCGTGGCCGTGTTTCACCTGATGTGGATGCATCTGGTGATCGGCTTGGACAACGTTGACTTCAACACCATCGTGGGGCGCTGGACGGGGCCTTTGGGTGCCTTCTGGCGCACCTTTGACTTGGCTCTCCTTTTATTTGCGATGGTGCATGGGCTGAACGGCGCGCGCTGGGTGATTGATGACTACATTCGGCCGCGTGGCCTCAATTGGGCGGTCAAGTCGGTGGTCTTCACCCTTGGCTTCATCCTCATCCTGATGGGGATGTACATCATCTTCACCTTTCGCCCGGTGAGCGCTTGAGGGAGGCAAGATGTATCACAGGTACGACGCGGTCATCGTCGGCGCTGGCGGCGCGGGGCTGATGGCTGCTCTGGAAGCCTCTCGCAAGGTGCGCACCACCGTCCTCAGCAAACTGTACCCCACCCGTTCGCATACGGGCACCGCCCAGGGCGGCATCGGTGCTGCTTTGGGCAACGTGGAGGAAGATCATTGGGAATGGCACGCCTTTGACACGATAAAGGGTTCGGATTACCTGGCCGATCAGGACGCGGTGGAGATCATGTGCCGAGAGGCGGTGGACACCGTCTATGAATTGGAGCACATGGGCCTTCCCTTCAATCGCACGCGGGATGGTCGCATAGATCAACGGCGCTTTGGCGGGCACACGCGGCCCGATCCCCAAGACCCCACCAAGCGCGTGGCGGTGTGCCGGGCTTGTTACGCGGCCGACCGCACCGGCCACATGATCTTGCAAACCCTGTATCAGCAGTGCATCAAGCGCGGCGTGACCTTTTACGATGAGTTTCAGGTTGTGGATCTTCTCATCCACAACGGCGTCTGCTGCGGCGTGGTGGCCTACGAGATCGCCACAGGTGAGATCCATGTCTTCCACGCGAAGGCGGTCATGTTTGCCACCGGCGGCTTTGGTCGCATGTTCAAGATCACCTCTAACGCCCACGCCTTGACCGGGGACGGCCTGGCCATCGCCTATCGCCGTGGCATCCCGCTGGAAGACATGGAGTTTTTCCAGTTTCATCCTACCGGCATCTACAAGATGGGTATCTTGATCACCGAGGGGGTGCGCGGAGAGGGGGGCGTCCTCATCAACGGCCGAGGCGAACGCTTCATGGAGCGTTACTCACCCACCCTCAAGGACTTGGCGCCGCGCGACATCATCTCGCGGGCCATCTACACCGAGATACGCGAGGGCCGCGGCATCAACGGCAAGGACTTCGTCTATCTGGACGTTACGCCGGAGACGGTCAACAAATACTTCCAGAAGGATGGGGTCAGCCGTCGGATCACCGCCCGCGATGTGGAGACCAAACTTCCGGACATCGCCGATTTCTGTCGCACCTACTTGGGGATTGACCCTGCCAAGGAGCCGATGCCCGTGCAGCCGACGGCCCACTACGGCATGGGGGGCATCCCTACCGACGTGGATGCCAGGGTGGTGATAGACAGCCGCAACACGCCGTTGCCGGGGTTCTACGCGGCGGGCGAGTGCGCCTGTGTGTCGGTGCACGGGGCGAATCGCCTGGGCACCAACTCCTTGGTGGACATCGTCGTGTTTGGCCGTCGTGGCGGCAAGCACATGGCTGAGTACTGCTTGGGGGTGGACTGGCCCGCCCTTCCCGCTGAAGCCGAAGGCCCTGTGCGCGCCGAGATAGAGCGTATCAAGGCCAATGCCAAGGCCGAGGCCGCGGGCAAACTGCGCACGGCCATGCAAGAAACCATGATGGAGCAGGTGGGGATCTTCCGCAAAGGGGCGGATCTCGCCCAAGCGGTGGACAAGATGCGCGCGTTGAAGGACGACTACCGACAGGTGGGCGTGCGCGATAAAGGGATGCGGTTCAACACCGACCTTCTGGAGGTCTTAGAACTGGGCTACCTGTTGGATCTGGCAGAGGTTACCGCCGTTTGCGCTTTGAATCGCACGGAGAGTCGGGGAGCGCACCTGCGCGAGGATTACCCGGGCCGCGATGATGCGAACTGGCTCAAGCATACCCTCGCCTAT
>DAOTYP010000094.1:0-4464 GCA_034434975.1 Anaerolineae bacterium
TCAGGGCATCCCCATCACCGCTTTCGTGGTCGGAGAACTGTTGGCGGCGCGCCCTGGCCTGGCCGCGCGCCTGGCCGAGACCTGCGCCGAGGTCGGCCTGCACTCGTACTCGCATCACCCCGCTACCGCGGATAGCCTGGAGGAGATACAGAAGGGGAAAGCCGCTTATCGGGCCCTGTTTGGGCACGATCCGCTAGGCTATCGCGCGCCGCTGGGGCTGATCACGCCTGCCGGCTGGGAGAGGCTGCAGGCTGAAGGGTTCGCCTACGATTCTAGCATCTACCCTTCCTTACGGCCTGGCCTTTGCAACGGCCTGGGCTGGCCGACGAAGCCTTGGCGACTCGCAGGAGAGCCGCCATTGGTGGAACTCCCCCTGGCGACGCTGCCCCGGCTGCGGCTCATCCTTTCCGTCAGTTATGTCAAATTATTGGGGGTAGGACTCTATCGCGCCCTGCTGGTTATCGGCGGCCTGCCGGATGTGGCGGTGATAGATTGCCATCTGCACGACCTCGTGTTCGCGGCGGAGGCATACCGGTTCCTGCCGCCCCGCTGGCGGGCGATCTACGGGCGCAACCGCGACGGAGGTCGCGCGGCCCTGCTTTGGATCTTGCAGACACTGCGGGCACGAGGCTACGCCTTCCGCACGATGGCGGAGGCGGCGGCCCTGGTGCGCGCCCAAGAAGGCGCACAAACAGCATGAGGAGGCTATGTCTGAGCGTGCTCGGCGAGGGCTGGTGGTGATCCCGGCCTACAACGAAGAAGCCAACATCGCACAGGTGGTCCGCGAGGTGCGGGCGCAACTGCCCGACGCCGACATCGTCGTAGTGGACGACGGCTCGCGCGACAACACCGCTCAGGAGGCGCGCGCCGCCGGCGCCGTCGTCCTCCGCCTAGCCGTCAACCTAGGCGACGGCGCGGCGCGCCAAACGGGCTTCAAATACGCCCGGCAAGGGGGTTACGATTGGGTCGTCCAACTGGACGGCGACGGCCAACATCGGCCCGAAAGCATCCCCAGGCTTCTGGCGCCCATTTTGGACGGCAGCGCCGATCTGGTCATCGGCTCGCGCTTCCTGGGCGAAGAAGGTTACCGCGTGCAAACCAGCCGACGCCTCGGCCAACTCATCTTCGGGGCCATCGCCTCCCTGGTGACAGGCCAGCCTATCACCGATCCGACCTCCGGCTTCCGCGCCATGAACCGCAAGGTGGTAGAATATTTCTGCACCAACGTATATCCGCAGCAATACCCCGACGCAGACGTGCTCATCACCGCCCACTTCGCAGGCTTCCGCCTGAAAGAGGTGCCCGCGCGGATGCGCCAAAGCGTGACCGGCCAGACGATCCATGCGGGCCTGAGGCCCCTTTATTACATCTATAAGATGGGGCTTTCCATCTTCGTTACCCTGCTGCGCGGGCGACAAGTTCGCTAATAGAAAGGGGGGGGCGCTTATGCCTATCCGACAGGTTATCGTGGCCTTGGTTGTCAGCGTGGGCCTTCTGGTCCTGATCATTGAGTTGGTGCGACGGCGACGCTTGCGAGAGGAATACGCCCTCCTGTGGCTTGTCACGGCCCTGGGCATCCTCATCTTGACCTTGCGCTTCAATTGGCTCCTGTGGCTCACCCATCTCATCGGCGCCGACGAGCCGATGTCCACCCTTTTCTTCTTCGGGGTCCTCTTCTCCATGTTCATCAGCCTCCATTATTCCACCCGCATCTCCCAACTGAACGAGCAGGTCAAAGACCTGACGCAAGCGCTGGCCATCGCGCAGGCTCGCCTGGAGGCGATGATCGCTCAAGAAGCCCAGAAGGAGTGATCAATGTGACTACAATGGTATTCACCAAGCCGCGACGTGCCCCCGCCTGGGGCCTGTGGGCGCCCCTGGCCGTCTCGGGTATCCTCCACCTCCTCATGGCCGCGCGCGATCGGATCGTGTGGGGCGATGAGCCGGTCTATCTTTGGTTGGGGCAAAACTGGCTTCACGGCCGCGGCTTCCAGATCTTCGGCTTCAACGATGTGCACCATACCCCCGGCTATCCTTTCCTGACCGCCGTCGTCTCCCTTTTGACAGGGGATGCCGCCCTGGCCAGCCTCCTCTTGTACGTGGTCTTCGGCACGCTCCTCGTCGTGCCGGTTTATTTTCTGGCGCGCGACTTGTACGGCGAACGCAACGCGGCCTGGGCCGCGCTCATCATCGGCTTGCTGCCCGCGCTGAACGTGGCGATACCGGTATGGGGCTCCATGACGGAGCCGCCTTATCTGTTCCTGATCGCCTGCGCCCTCTACCTGACGTTCCGCGCCCTGCGAGGAGGCCGCGGCTGGAACTATGGGCTGGCAGGTCTAGCATTGGGCTTCGCCTACTTGATTCGGCCGGAGGCGGTATGGTACACCCTCGTGCTAGGTCTTCTCCTGTTCCTCATCCCCCTGGCGGAGAGGCGGCACTCCTGGGCCTGGCTGGGGAGCCTGATCCTTTATGGGCTGGGCTTCCTGGTCTCCTTCGCCCCTTACGCCTACTACACCTACCTGAATACGGGGGCCTGGCTGGTGAGCGAGAAGGTAGGGTTCACCTTCGGCCACGCGCTCTACCTGGCCCAGAACGACAACATCGGCGCCGACCGCTTCATCTGGGGCCTGGATAGCACCGGCCTGCGGGTTTTCTTCTATTCGGACGAGAGTTACCACCTGAGCGTCACCCAGTTCATTCGCGAGAACCCAAGGGCCTTCCTGAGGCACCTCTACCGCAACACGCGCACGCTCTCCGACAAGATCTTCGCCCTCCAGTTGTTTCCGGTCTTCCTGGTGCCGTTGACGGTGTTGGGGCTTTTCCGCACGCCCTGGGACCGGACGCGACTCAAAGGCGAGATGCTCCTCTTCGCCGCGCTGATCCCACCCCTCACCTTCCTCGTGTTCTTCGTGTTGGAACGCTACTACGTTCCCCTCCTCATCCCTTTGGGCATCTGGGCCGGAGAGGGATTGGGGAGCCTCGGCGATTGGGCGCTGGAGACCTGGCACCAATTGCGCGGCCGCGCCCTTTCCCCGCGCAGCAACGCCTTGGCGCACGGGATATTGGCCACTCTCGTGGCCGTGTTGTTGGTGGCCATGCACCCGCGCGCCCTGGTCCAGGCCAGTCGCGTCCGCTCCTTCCGACCTGAGCACAAAGCCGTAGGCCTCTGGTTACGCGATCACGTTCCCCCAACCGCTCGCATCATGGCCCGCTACCCGGCCATCGCCTACCACGCCGAGCGACGGTGGATTCCCAGCCCGCACGCCGAATACGGCCAGATCATTCGCTACGCTCGCGCGCAAGGGGCCGACTACTGGGTCGTGGATCAGTGGGAGACGGACTGGCGACCACAAATCGCCTCCCTCTTCACCGAGCCAACGCCCCCGGAACTGGAACTGATCTACCGCTCCGACGCCGGCCCCGCGCCGATCCTCGTCTTCCGCCTCCGCCCCGAAGGAGGGGGCTGAGGCACCTGACCACGAGGCCCGTGAGGCTTCTAGTACAGCGACAGGGCTGTCGCGCCGCTAATCCCTGCCTCTAAGGCGGTTGGTACAAATTCCCTATTGCCGAAAAGCACGGTTCATATTAACATGAAGAAGGCGCATCATGCAGGCGCGACGTGGGGGGTATGATCACGTTAGCATAAACGAACTAGCATGACGCACCGCAACCCTTTGACGATCCTTCTGGTCAGCCTCGCGCTGTTGGCGCTCTCCTTGGCGGCGGCTCATGCTCAGCCCCCTGCTATCGTGAGCAGCCCCAACGCGCCTGAGGTCGTTGGCAGCGGCGGACGTCCCGGCTATTACGTCATCGGCAGCGTCAGCCTGGACCCGACCCGCTATCCCATCGCGGGCGACCTATATTACCTTCATTGGTCTAATGTAAACCCCGCGCCCGGCCAATACGACTGGGCGAAGATTGACTCCTACCTGGCCGAGCATGCCGTCGGCGGCAAGAAGGTTGGCATCGCTATCACCACCTACGAAGGCCACCTTACCGACCCGAACGCCGGCGGCGGCATCAGCGCCATGCCCGCCTGGGCGCGCCGCGACGGGCCCGTGGGCGATGACAACGCCACCATCATCACGGCGCGCGATGGCTGGCAACTCCCCCGCTATTGGACATCGGGCTACTACAATGCCTACGCGCCCTTCGTGATGGCCTTGGGCGCGCGCTACCGCAACGATCCACGCGTAGAGTTCATCGCCTTGGGTGTAGGCACCTGGGGTGAGACGCGACCCAGCGAGAACGAGGACGAGCCGGCGCTGATTGAGCATGGCCTGACCTCGCAGATGTGGGTGAACTTCGTCAACCGCATCACCGACCTCTACATTCGGGCCTTCTCCGAAAACGGCGTCATCAAGAAGTCGCTCCTTTTGCAAAACGGCCCCTTCTACTTGGAAGGCTGGGAGAGGCGCGAGTTCTCCGTTTACGCGGCCGAGCGCGGGGTCGGGCTCTCGGTCA
>DAOTYP010000095.1:0-16002 GCA_034434975.1 Anaerolineae bacterium
TAAGGCATGGCAAGGCACAATCTCTACGCCTACATCGGCCTTGTTCTCGTTGAAGAAGTACTGAAACTTTGCCATGTCGTAGAACATGAAGGCATATTTGCCAAACTGCACCTCTACTAGTACCCTATCTTTAACGAAGTCAATCTGTTTAAAAGCGCCCGGGATCGTCACACTGCTGCCGGGAATGGTAATGGTGTACGTGTCTCGCAGAGGGCGATACCCTTTGGCCACAAAGGCTTTGTGGAACTGCCGATTCATTTCCTCCGGAGAATAGAGTTCTTTGCCCGACATTGTTTTCTCTTGGCTAATTTTAGTCCTCTTGGCTATGACTTCCGCGATCACCGCGCGAATTTCTTGCTCGTGGTTGGGATAGCGCACCTGCAAGATCTCCACACCACCTAAGTGGGAGTACTCGTACACGATCCTCATTCTACTACCTACTACCTACCGTGGCTCCCATGGTCTAGGTTGTCCTGGCAACAATTGCAGCTGCATGGGTTCCGTTCCCAAGCGTACAATCTTCGGTGGCACGTTCGCCTTAGGGGCGTCTGGATCGTAAACGGCTCTTTCCATCGGGCGTATGCGCAATGTCCCGGCCTCTGCCTGGCGAATCCGTTCGCGCGCGATCTGGACGTATTCCGGCTTGATCTCCGCGCCGACAGCTTTCCGGTGATGCATCAGCGCGGCAATGGCCGTCGTGCCGACGCCGATGAAGGGGTCCAACACCCAATCGCCTTCGTTCGTCATAGAGAGCACCAAACGTTCAACCAGTTCTACTGGAAACTGACAGGGATGGATGGTTTTCTCTACATGGTTTGCTTTGACGTTGGGTATCTCCCAAACGTCGCTCAGGTTCTTGCCCAAGGGGTTGCCTGAAGGGAGTCCTTTCTTAGGGCCTTTGAAATGCTTCTTTTGGGGGTATTTCTGGGGGACGCGGACAGCGTCTAGGTTGAAGATGTATTCATCGCTTTTGGTAAACCATAGGATCACCTCGTACCGGCCGGAAAATCGCTTAGAGGCGTGGAGGCCGTGGCCAAAATGCCACACGATGCGGTTACGTAAATGCAAGCCAAGCGAAGCGAAGATCGGATACAAAACTATATCCAGGGGGACGATTTCGCTGTTGTCAACGTAGTTGCCGACCTGCCAGCAGATGCTTCCCCGCTCATCCAGTATCCGCACACACTCCTGAATGACCCGTCGTTGTTGATCTAGATATTCCTTCAGATCTAGACGGTTTTCGTAAGGCTTGCCCAGGTTGTATGGGGGGGAGGTTACGACCAACCTGACAAAACCGTTGGGAATGCTGGGAAGCAAATCTAGGCAATCTCCTTCATATAGGACGAAATCTGCCGTTGGGTCAAATTCCGGAACGATTTTTACGTTGTCCATCAGGCGATCACCTCAGCCGTTGCGCGCGGCGACGGCCATTCGGTACAATGCGTCGGCGGCCGCGTAGGGGTCCGTTTCGCGTCGCATCACCTTTTGTATCATATCATGCCAGGTAGCCGCGGGCAAGTCCTCTTGCAAGCGGCGCAGAAAGCCCTGCTGCAAGATCTGTTCCAATTCGCTGCGCACGCGCAGCCGTTCCCGTTCGTACAGCCGCCCGCTGGCTCGCAGGTACGTCGCATGGGCCTCAATGGCATCCAACAAGGCGGGAACGCCCTCGCCGCGCAAGGCGACGGTTTTGCAGATCGGCGGCTGCCATGGCTCATCGGCCCCGCTTTCCGCCAGGGCGGACCCTTCCCTTTGCCGCGTCGGGCTCGCTCCGTGATGCCCTGTCGGACGCGTGCCCGTCCCCAGCATCATCTGCAACGCCAGCACCGTGCGCTCGGCCCCTTCCCGATCGGCCTTATTCACCGCGAAGACATCCGCGATCTCTAACACGCCTGCCTTGATGGCCTGCACCTCGTCGCCTAGGCCGGGGGCCTCTACCACGACCGTCGTGTGCGCGGCGCTGGCGATGTCTACCTCGGCCTGACCTACACCTACCGTCTCCACCAGGATGCGCGCGAAACCTGCGGCGTCCAACACCAGGATCGCGTCTCCGGTCGCGCGGGCCAGTCCTCCCAGGCTGCCGCGGGTCGCCATGCTGCGGATGAAGACGCCCGGGTCGCCGGCCAGGTCGCGCATCCGTACTCGGTCGCCCAGCAGCGCGCCGCCGGAGAAGGGGCTGGTGGGGTCCACCGCGATAATCCCTACGGTGAGGCCACGCGCGCGGTAGAGTTTTGCCAACTCGTTGACCAGGGTGCTTTTGCCTGTGCCCGGCGCGCCCGTCACGCCGACGATGTGGGCGCGGCCGGTGCGCGGGTACAGCGCGGCCAGCGCCGCGCGGGCCTCAGGCCCGTCGTCTTCCACCAGGCTCAGCGTCCGCGCCAAGGCGCGTCGGTCTCCGGCCAAGAGCCTCTCCACCCATTCCATTAGGCGGCTACCTTTTGCCCCACCTCGCGGCGGATGAAGTCCACGATCTCCTGGGTGGAAGTGCCAGGGCCGAACACGCCGCGCACGCCGAGCGCCCGCAACTTGGGCACGTCTTCGTCGGGGATGATGCCGCCCACGAGCACCAGCACATCTTCCATGCCTTGCTCCCGCAACAACTGGATCACCCTGGGGCAAAGGGCCATGTGCGCGCCGGAAAGGATGGACAGCCCCACCACATCTACGTCTTCTTGCAGCGCGGCCTCGGCGATCATCTCCGGCGTTTGACGGATGCCGGTGTAGATGACCTCCATGCCGGCATCGCGCAACGCCCGCGCCACCACCTTCGCGCCGCGATCGTGCCCGTCTAAACCGGGCTTGGCAATCAAGACGCGGATCTTGTGCTCAGATGCCATAAACCTTTATCCTCCTCGTCTTTAGTCCGCCAGGGTAGCCGCGCGCGGCATCTGCCAGAAACGTTCCCCCTGCAAGGCCATGACCGCCCGTTCCAACACCGGATCGCGGCCTTGCGCCAGGTCCCACCGCCCAAGCCACACGGGGATGTCGGGCTGAACGCCGCGCCCCTCTATGCTCTGACCGTCGGGGAGGAGGGCCATCGCCACGGCCACGCGCACCTTGGCGCCGTTGGCATCCACCGTGTACTCGTTAATCATCTCCGTGTTGCCCAACGTATGCTCACCGACGATGAGGGCACGACGGTAATGTTGCAGGATTGCCGGCACCATGTCGCCGTTGCTCTCTGTGTGGCCGTTGGTCAGGACGACCAGGGGCAAATCGGGCCAGGGCGGGCGCGCCGTGTCGGGCAGGTCAGGGCAAGTGTAAGGCTGTGGCGAGCCACGCCAGCGAAAGCAGCGGAACTCGTCCTCGCGCTGGTGCAGGAAGAGGCGCAGCGTGGCGTTGGCCGCCGCGTTGGAGCCGCCGTTGTTGCTCCTCAGATCAAGAATGAGGCCCTCCAGCGCCCCCTCGTTCATCAGGCCGCGAATGGCCATCCCGATCTCGTCGCCCACCGCGTCGCCGAAGAAGGTCGGCACGTCCACGTAGCCGATGCGGGTGCCGGGGAGCCGTCGGGCGCTGATGGGGAAGCGAATCCCCCCGCCTGGTAGGTAACGGCCAGCGTCGTAGGCGGCGCGCCGTACCGTTCCACCGTGAAGGTGATCGTCTCCCCGCGCCGCGCGGTGAGGCTCCGCAGCCGGTACAGGAGGTCGTCCGCGCGGCCGTTCAAGGCGGTGATGATGTCTCCTCGCCGTAGCCCCGCTTTCTCCTCCGCGCTGGCCGCGGCCACCCGCCACACCAATGCGCCGCCGCCCGTAACCGGCGCGACCTGGAACCCGCCGCGCAGGGCGTCCATTTCGCCGGTGAAGAGCGAGCCGAGGCTGGCGCGCTCCGGCGGCAGGAAGCGCGAATGTTCGTCGTGCAACTCGCCGACCATCTCTACCATGAGCGCGTAAAACTCGGCGGTATCCTTCGCGGCGGCAATGCGCGGCCGGTAGCGGGCGCGCACGGCCTGCCAATCTACGCCGTTGTGGCCGGGGTCATAGTAGAGGTCGTTGACCAGCGACCAGGTGCGCGCGAAGACCTCCTCGCGTTCGGCGGGGGTTAGTTCGCGCGCGCGGGGAGAGGCCATGACGGTTCCCACCGCCAGCATGGACGCTAAGAGGGCGATCCCAAGGCAAACCACGCGCCTTTGTCTGATCCTCATGATGGGAGGCCCCTAACCGCGATGGCCCATTCAGAAGAACGCCGGCTCGCGGTACTCGCCGAAGACGCGACGGAGAACGCCCATGATCTCGCCCAGGGTGGCGTACGCGCGCACCGCGTCCAGGATGAAAGGCATCAGGTTCGCCTTCCCTTGCGCGGCCGTCTCCAACGCGCGTAGCGCCTGTCCGACCCGTTCGCCCTCGCGCTCGGCGCGCACGCGCGCGAGACGCGCGCATTGTCGCTCGTATCCCCGAGGGTCCATCTGCAAGAGGGGGATGCTCAACGGCTCCTCCGCCACATACTCGTTGACGCCGACGATGATGCGTTGGCCACTGTCCACTTCATACTGGTAACGGTACGCGGCCTCCGCGATCTCGCGCTGGAAGAAGCCCGCTTCAAGCGCGGGGATGACGCCGCCCAGCGCGTCAATGCGGCGAAAATACTCGTAGGCCTCCTCCTCCAAGCGGTTGGTCAGGGCTTCCACGAAGTAACTGCCGCCCAACGGGTCTACCGTGTTGGCTACGCCGCTCTCATGGGCGATGATCTGCTGGGTGCGCAACGCGATGGTGGCCGCCTTCTCCGTAGGAAGCGCCAGCGCCTCGTCCATGCTGTTGGTGTGGAGCGATTGGGTTCCTCCCAGCACCGCGGCCAACGCCTGCAACGCGACCCGTACGATGTTGATTTCCGGCTGCTGCGCGGTCAGGGTCACGCCTGCCGTCTGGGTATGGAAGCGCAGCCAGCAGGAGCGAGGGTTGCGCGCGCCGAAGCGCTCTCTCATCTCTCGCGCCCAGATGCGCCGCGCTGCCCGGTACTTGGCGATCTCCTCAAAGAAGTCGTTGTGCGCGTTGAAGAAGAAACTGAGCCGCGGGGCGAACTCATCCACATCCAGCCCGCGTGCCACTCCCGCCTTCACGTACTCAAAGCCATCAGCCAGGGTGAAAGCCAACTCTTGCGCGGCGGTGGCTCCCGCCTCGCGAATGTGGTAGCCGGAGATGCTGATGGGGTTCCACAGGGGCATGTGGCGCGCGGCGAACTCAAACGTATCCACCACCAGGCGCAGGGAAGGCGCTGGCGGAAAGACGTACTCTTTTTGGGCGATGTACTCTTTCAGGATGTCGTTCTGGATCGTGCCGCTGAGGGCCGACATGGGGATGCCGCGCTTCTCCGCGGCGACGATGTACATGGCCCAGATCACGGCTGCGGGCGCATTGATGGTCATGGAGGTGCTGATTCGGTCCACAGGGATGCCGTCAAAAAGGACCTCCATGTCGGCCAGGGAGGAGACGGCGACGCCGCATTCGCCGAACTCACCTGCGGCCAGCGGATCGTCGGAGTCGTAGCCGTAGAGGGTGGGCAGATCAAAGGCGACGGAGAGGCCCGTCTGCCCCTGGGCCAGCAAGTACTTGAAGCGGGCGTTGGTTTCCTCAGCGGTGCCGAAGCCCGCGAACATCCGCATCGTCCACAACCTTCCCCGGTAGCCGGTGGCATGGATGCCACGGGTGAAAGGGGGCTCGCCGGGGAAGCCCAGGTCTCGCAGATAGTCCAGGTCGGCCACATCCACAGGGGTGTAGAGCCGGTGCACGGGCCTTCCCGACGCGGTCGTGAACTCTTCCCTGCGCTCCCTCGCGCGGGCGAGGCTCTGTGGCAAGGTCGTTTCCTCCCAACGGGCTTGAGCCTCGCGTATCTCGGCCATCTTCGCCGGATCGTACATGGGGAACCTCCTGCTGGCCTTGCTGTTTCGTCCTTCCTGCTTTTGGCCGATCCCTTTTTGCCTCCTGTCGTCCCTTGCTCCGTGCTGCAAGAAGTTGGATCGTTCTATTTCCATTCTCCCGTCAGCGCGGCCTCCAGGCAGCGCTCCAAAGAGCCGTACCGCACCGCGACCCGGCTGTGGGAAGGGGCGTAGCAGGCGGTCTTGGCCGCGTTCGTCGCCATCGTCCTCACGCCGAGGGATTGGATGGGCGCGACGACGGTGCAGGTGTCGGCGACGACATAGCCGCCGGCGGCCTCAATGCGTTGCACGATCCCGGCGGCCGCGGCGCGCTCGCGCGTCAGGCGTGCGGTGGTAACCCACAATTGGGCCTTCACCCGCTTGCCGTCCAGATAATCCGCGATCTGCGCCAACTCGTGGTAAGAGGCATGGGGGCAGCCGATGCTCACCAGGTCAATGCGTGTCACGTCGGTGTCGCGATCCATCACCGCATAGGCCGCTTCCAGGCTGTCAATCACCAGGCGCGGCGCGTCGGGGGGCGGAGCCAGGTCCGCGCCCGCGTCCCGTGCTTCCGGCGTGTACCCCGCGAGGTGATAGAGGGCGATGTTGCCGTAGGCCGCCATCGCCGCGCCCATCGTCTTGAGACGGTCGCCTGCCTCGCCGCCGAGGGTTACATCTGTTGGCAAGGGCGGCAGTTGCGCGGCCAGGTCGGGGAAGTAGGGAACCCCTGCGGAGATGGCTTTTCCCACCAGGTAACCCAGCGCCCCGAAGTCGGGCACGTCTCGCACGGGCGCGCGCACCTCCACCCAATGGGTGCCCCGCCGGTTTGCGTCCAGGTGCAACCCGTAGCGGGCCGTGCGCCCGACGATGGCCGCGGCCAGCGCGCTAGGGCCGCCCTCGCGGTTGGAGCGTGCGCCCAAGACCGAGTTGGCGAAGATGACCGCCGACGATTCGGCCCAGGCCAGGTGATCGCCCCGCCGCGGCGCGTAAGCCAGCAGGTAAGGCGTGCAACTCAACGTTGGGATGGCGCCCATCTGCGTGAAGGCTCGCACCACCTCCAACTGCGGACGCGCGAAGTCGGGGGCGATGCCCATCTCCTGCCAGCGGTCTGCCTCCATGCCCATGGGGTTGAGCATCGTCGGCACGCGCGCGTGTGCGCCCTGCTTAGCCCATTCCCGCAAGAACTCTAAGCCCGCGTCGCCCAAGTTCTTGTAACTGACGCCCGCGATCTGCACGCTGGCGACGGGGACGAGGTCGGCCGCGCCGTAGATGCGCCCCAAGGCCACCACGATCTCCATGGCCTTCTGCACGCCGGGGCCCTCTTCGCCCCGCAGCATCGCTTCCTCTTCCGGCGTCAAACGCAACTCCGCCACGCTGCACCCACCTTCATGGCCTACTGCGGTTGATCAGGTGATCTAGCCCTAGGAAGATGACCGCGGCCAGGATCACGAACAAGATGAGGATTTGCCCGAAACTGGCGTTCACCCAGACGACGATGCGCAGGCGACTGAAGATCAGCCAAAAGGCCACCAGGACCGCCACGGTCAGCAACAAGGCCCTTCCGCGTCCGCTCATAGGCTCCCTTTCTCCTCGGGCTCACCGTGATTGTAGCACACGGGATGGGCTTTGTAAAGCGATCGTACCGTCCATGTACCGCTAGCGGGCGGCGGCCAGCAGGGCTTTCAGGCGGTCAATCGGTGGGATCGGTGTGGGGTCGGCGTCCTGCGCCAGCGCGAGGTAGCAAGAGACGTAGTCGCCCAAGAAGATCAACGAGAACATGCGCGCCAGCAGGCCCCGCCCCCGCGCCGTCAGCGTCTTGCAGGCGATCCCCGCCTCGGACAAGAGGTCCACCGTGGCCCGACGGCGCAGCACCATGCGTGCCTCCTCTTGCGGGTCGGCTAGGAAGAGGGCCGTCAAGCGCCTGATCCCTTCCGCCGGAAAACTCGTGCCGACGACGGTGTTGTGGCCGGCTTCGGGGAGTTCCTCCCACAAGGCCCAGGTTTTGCCGTTCTCGTTGAATTGACATTTCCAGCGGCGGGCTACGGCCGTCAGCGCTCCGGCGCCGAAGATGACCGGCAGGCGCCCTACCAGGGACATCGCCAATTCCTTGGCCGGGTTTGCGGAGAGAGGGCGCTCCTCGGATAACGTTGGGCGCATCTCCTCCAGCAGCGAGATCGCCTCCTCCAGGTCGGCCTGAGGGTCCGGAAGGAACTCCAGCCTTGCCAGGAGCGCCAGGAGGGAGACGAAGGAGTAGCCGAGCGCGGCTCGCGGTGGCGAGGCACACTGATATAGGAGCAGGGGAATGCCCCAGGCGCGGGCGCGCGCGGCCAGTTCGCCGCCGGTGGTCAGCGCGATCAGCCGCGCGCCCGCCGCGCGCGCGGCGGCGAAAGCGGTCAAGGTCTCCTCGGTGTTGCCGGAATGGCTGGAGGCGATGACCAGGGTCTTGGTCGCAGGGTCTGCAGCCCAGGCAGGGAGGCTGTAATCCCGCTGGACCACGACAGGAAGCGAACAGCGGTCGGCGACGAGGCCGCGCAAAAGGTCGCCGCCGATCGCCGAACCGCCCATGCCCAAGATCAGCACCCTTTGGGCCTGGCGATAATCGGCGGGCAGGTCCACCGTTGATGCATTGCGCCAGCCCGCACGCAGTTGGGCAGGGAGTTCACCGACCAGGCGCAACATGTTTCCGGTATCCAACGCGCGCAGCGCGCGCACATCGTTCAGGTCAGCCATCTTGCTCCCCTTTGTAGGTTGTTTCCATGTTCATGGCCCAGGCATAAAGCGTGCGTCGGGGCAAACCCGTGAGGCGGGCCGCAACCCTAGCGGCCAGGGACGGTGAGAGCCCCTCGGCCAGAAGGGCCCGCAATACCTCCTGTGCTTGCCCCTCTTGCCGTGCCCGCTCGTGGGATTCCGCCGCGCCGCCGATGACTAAGGTGAATTCCCCTCGTGGCTCTGCGGCGGCGAAATGGGCCTGCGCTTCGCCCACCGTTCCTCGCCAGATCTCCTCGTGCAACTTCGTCAACTCGCGGGCGATGACCAGCGGCCGTGCGGCCCCTAAAACCTCTGCCAGATCGGATAACGCATCCCGCAGGCGATGGGGGGCCTCAAACGCGACGAGGGTCGCGGCCTCGCGAGCGACCGAACGTAGCAAGTGCCGACGATCGGCCGAACGGCGTGGCAGGAAACCCAAGTAGAGGACGCGAGCCGTCGGCAAACCCGAGATGGCGAGGGCCGCGGTAAGGGCCGACGGCCCGGGCACCGGTGTCACCGTGTGGCCCGCCTCCAGGGCCGCGCGGATCAATTCGTAGCCCGGGTCGGAGAGGCCGGGCATCCCGGCCTCGGAGATCAATGCCACGTCGCCCTGCGCAAGGGCCGCCAGGACCGCCGCGATCTTCTCGCCCTTGCCGCGCGTGTAGGCGTCGGTATATGGCATGAGCGGCGTGTGCAGGTCATACCGCTGAAGAAGCACGCGAGCGGCGCGCGTATCCTCCGCGGCGATGAGGGAGACCTCCTTCAGCACGCGCAGCGCCCGCAGGGTGATGTCTTCCAGGTTGCCGATAGGCGTCCCTACCACGTAAAGGGTTCCCATGCCGTCGCCTGTGAAGTTACAGCGACAGGAGCTCTGCCGTCAGCGGGCCGGCGTCTAAGCCGGCATACCCCAGATCGCGCGCCATCTCGTCCACGCTGTCGCGAATGCCGATGGCCCACAACGATCGGAGGAAGCGTCCGGCTTCGGGCGAGGCGTACCATCTCTCGCCCCAGTTCCGCACCAGATGCGCGCGCAGCTGCATCTCAAAGATCCAGGCACGGGTGTAGCCGCCGACGTAGAACCAATCGTCTACATCATCCAGGTAGCGCTCCTGCGGGATCTTTACCCGCAGGTTCTCGTGCAGGTAGCGCTCGTAGACCGGCGCAGCCCCTTCTGGGCCGTGTGTATGGAGGTAAAGTTCGTAGCGCAACTTGGCCGCGTAGCGCCGCACAAACCACAGTTTGCTGAAGATAGAGAAGCGGCGATATTCCTCCGCCAGTTCCTCCGGCGCGCCGAGCACCTCTGCCAGCCAACGGCGGTTGTACAAGAGGTGCTCCAGCAGGAAGGCGTAGGTCTCGCTCACCGCCGCGTCGCCCATGTAGCGGAAGGCCACGGGAAGGTTGCGGTCTGCGTGGGAGAAGTGCTCGGCATGCCCGCTCTCGTGGAAGAGCGCGCTGTAGTCGTCTTGCCCGCCGATGGGCTTGATCACCAACATCACCTCGTCCGGCACGCGGATAGGCGCGCAAAAGGCGCGCGGCTGCTTCAGGGGGCGCGGCTCCGTGTCCAGGTGCAGGCCCGGCGTGGTCTGCAAGCCGATACCCAGCCCGTTGAGGGTCCTTTCCAGCGAGGGGATGAGGGCCTCGGCTGGGAACATCTCGTCAAAATGAGGAGCGCGCATCAGGTAGGCTACATCCCAGATGTCGGCTTCCTCTCGCGGCACGCCGATCGCTGCCAACCGACGCGCGAGTTCCCGCTCAAAGACCTCCGAGGTAGCCGCGACCACGGCATCCAACTTCTCGGCTAGCCCCTGCAAATCCCATGCCTCCAGGGTTTGGTTCATCTCCACGTAGCCGGAAAAGCCCAGGTCGCGCGGGAGCGCGTGCAGGAGGTTGAGCCGCTGCATACGCAAGGGGTTCTGTCGGGCCGTGACCGCCAACAGGCGATGCCCCAGTTCATGGCGGCGGCGCCAGTCGGGCTCCCTCGTCAGGATGGGGCGGACGTTGTGATAGGGGATGTTCTGGCCGTCCCACTCCACCGTCGCCTTCAGTTCGGCGTTGGTGATGGCCTCGCTCAGTTCCTTCGTCGTGTTATCCATGTAGCCTACGGCGGCAAAGGAGGCCAAGTGGCGGCCTTCTTTATTTGTGAGGTCCTCTAGCCGCTCCAGCACCGTCTCACGGGTGAAGAGGGCGGCGTGGCGCTGATAGATGGGCGTCAGTTCCAGCGCTTCCTTTAGTCCCGCGCCCACCCGGTATTGCTCGCGGCCGATCTCGTTGAGGAACGCTTCGGCGCGCTGATTGAATTCGGCAATGTCCATGGGTAAAAACCATCCTTCCTTCAAGAGGATTTACCTGGGTGACAGCCTAGCCAATTCACGGATGCGATAGGTCATGTGAGGGTGCGCCAAATGGATGGGCGTGGTGGTGAGGTTCTCTTGGCGGATGAACTCCGTCAACTCTTCGGCCAACAGGCGCACGCGTGCCCGCAACCAGCGGGGCACCGGCTCAAAGAGCATCCAATCCACCGCCTTCTTCTCCGGGCTCCATTCCCATACGCCGGTGATCATGCCGCGAGCGAGGATCGGCGCCACGATCGTTGGCTCGTCCGCCGGCTCCCCTTTCCACCGAGGGACGACTCGCCAGCGGAACTCCTGCGGCACGAAGCGCCCGGTTACCTCGCAGAAACTGAAGAAGGGGTCACGCGCGGGCACGAGAGCGACCGCGGGCTCCGGTGGCGGCTGGAAGGTAGCGATGGCGTAGGCGGCCCACTCCGTTGCCAGGTATTCCCCCGGCAAGCCCCGCAGCGCGAGGGCCCGTAGAGGCGGGCGAAAGCGCATCAGGGCCGCGCGGGCCTTGTTCACCGATGCTCCTGACCACCAGACGAAATCCTCAAAGCGGGCAGGGCTATACCAGTGGAAGTAGAGGTCGGCCAGCATGGCCCAAGCCTCTTCCTCGGGGAGGGTGCGCAGGTCCAGGTCCAGGGCGAAGTCGCGTCGGGTCATGTAGAGATAGGCCGTCGTGTCCAACCGCGCCGCGGCCTTGACCTTGAAGACCTGCCCCTTTTCCACCAATTGCTCCAACGCGTCGTTGAACGCGTCGCTGGCGCCTAACTTCGCCCCAGCCTCTCCCCACGGCCGAATCAGGCCGGCGCGCAGGCGATTGCGCAACAAGCGCGCGTCCATCGGCTCGCGTTCCAGCAGGCGCAAGATGGCCCGTTGCAGGCGCTCTATCTCATCCCAGGAGAAGCCGATGAGTTCCTGTGCCCGCCGGAGGTTCTCGCTGGCTCGCGCCGGCGCAACGCGCATCGCCAGAGACACGTGCTCGCGCGGGACAAGCATCGGCGCGCCGCGCACGGCGTTCACCTCCACCAGTTCACGCTCGGCGAACACCGCGCGGTCCAATTCGGAGCGGTCGTAGCCGCTCCGACGCGCCCAGACCGCGAGGTAAGGGGTCGGGTCGGAGGGCGCGGGCAACCACCCTACCTCGCTCACCAACGCCGTGAGCCAGGAACGCGGCGGTTCTGCCGACGGTTCGGTTGAGGAGGCGGGGGGCGGGTAGGGCGCGGTCAAATGCTGGCGCGCCATGTACCAGGCGTTGACGTGAGAGGGCGCGAACTCGGGCAAGGTGCTCATCTGGCGGCATTATAGCGCAAGTCGTACAAAACCCCAATCGCCGCGCGTGTGGAATCCGTCAGGTTGAGGTATAATTGGGCGAGCGAGAGCGACCTATCTATGGAAACGCGTTTCACCCGCATCTATCCTAACGTGCACCTCGGCGAGAACGTGGAGATCGGCGATTTCGTCATCATCGGGCAGCCACCGCGCGGCCGCGCGCCCGGCGAACTCCCCACCGTCATCGGCGACGGCGCGGTGATTCGCTCGCACACCGTCATCTACGCGGGCAACCGCATCGGCCGGCGGTTCCAGACCGGCCACGGCGCGCTGATCCGCGAGGAGAACGAGATCGGCGACGACGTGAGCATCGGCAGCGGCGCGGTGGTGGAACATCACGTGCGCATCGGCAACGGCGTGCGTATCCATTCCCAAGCCTTCGTGCCCGAATACAGCACGTTGGAGGACGGCTGTTGGCTGGGGCCTCGCGTCGCGCTGACGAACGTGCTACACCCTCTGTGTCCTAAGGCCAAGGTGTGCCTCAGAGGGCCGACGATTCAGCGAGGCGCGAAAATCGGGGCCAATGCGACGGTCCTTCCTGACCTCGTCATCGGCGAAGGCGCGCTGGTGGGCGCGGGCGCGGTCGTGGTCAAAGATGTGCCGCCCCACACCGTCGTCGCAGGCAATCCCGCCAGGCCCATCAAAGGGACTGCCGTGCTCACTTGCCCATACGATTTGATAGACCACCCTTACGAGATCACGCTGGCGGATGGTGAGTAGTTCGTGGCGACCATTCCCCTCACCTCATCCTCTTTCCGGCGGGGAGAGATGCTGGGGGTGAGGGATTGGGTACGGTAGCGGTGCGCAACCCTTACATCATCGGCAGCCATGCCGGCGGCTCCTGCCATTATGGGCGCGAGCGACAGATAGACCAGCTCCTCTACGGCGCCGACAACGCCTTCTGGGTGGTGGGCACGCGCCGTTTGGGCAAGACCTCGCTCCTGCGCCATCTGGAATACCTCTCCCTGGCCGCATCTGGCGAGGGCCGACCGTCGCCAGATGGAGATTACGTGCCCCTCTTTTGGGACCTGCAAGGGTGCCGCACGCTGGCCGACCTGGGTCATGAGTTGGTTGGCGCGGTGGAAGACGCGGCCGAGCGCATGGAGCCTCTCGGCGTTCGCCCGTCGGAACTGGAAGGCAAAGAGGTGCCGGCCATCTTGCGGAGCCTAGGCCGTGCGGCGAAGAAGGCGGGTAAGCGGGTCCTACTTTTGGTGGACGAGGCGGAAGCGCTGGTCACCGTTGGCCGAGGCGACCCTTTGGCGCTGGACCTTCTGCGCAAGCCGATGCAAAGCCAGACGGGCCTGCGCACCATCATCGCGGCGACGAAGGCCCTGGGCGCGCTGAGCGACCTGAGCCGCGAGTCGCCCAACTCGCCCTTCCTCTTGGGCTTTGCGCTGCGCACGTTGGAGCGCCTGCGCCCGAACGAGGCCGAAGCCCTGATCCGGCAGGCCAAGTCGCCCCAACCCGTTCGGGCTTCGCTGGAGACCATTGCCGCCATCCAGGAGGATACGAACAATCACCCTTACCTGTTACAACTCCTGTGCCATCGGCTTTGGCAGGACGACAACAGCCTGCGCCCACCGCAGCCCGAAGACCTCCTCCCTGACCCGATGCTGGACGCCTTCTTCTCTATGGACATGCGGCTCCTTTCTCACGGTGAACGGGCGGTGCTGAAGGCCGTCATGGAGGTGCCGGGCCAGGACGACGCGGCGCTGGAGGTCGCGACGGGCCTTCCGCCCGACGCGGTGCGCGCGTTCACCTACAGCCTGCATAGCCTGGGCTATCTGCGCCTGATCTACGGCCGCTGGGCGGTGGGCAACCAATTCCTGGCGGCCTGGCTGAAGCAAAATCCGGAGCAGTTGGACGCGCAGCCGACGGCCGTCGTGTCGGATCGGGCGACGCAAGAACTGGCCGAGGCGGGCCGAGGGCAGGAGATCAAGAATTTGAAGAAGGAGTTGCGTGCCTGGAACGCTACCTTGCGCAAGTTAGAATTGCAACGCGCGGCCTTTGGCCTGGCCGTACCTGTGCACATCTTGAACGAGATAGACGAGGCGCGCGCCGAGGTAGAACGCATCAGCCAAGAACTCAAGCGCCTGCTGGAAGAGGAGCAGGCGCGGAAGGAGACAGACCGGTGAGCATGACCATCCCCCTTGTTGACCTGCAGGCCCAGTATCAGCGGATCGGGCCGGAGATTGATGCCGCCATCCGGCGCGTGTTGGGGCATACAGGCTTCATCCTCGGCCGCGAGGTGGAGGAATTTGAGGCTGCCTTCGCCGCTTTCTGCAACGTGGCCTACTGCGTGGGCGTAGATTCGGGCACTGCAGCCCTCCACCTGGCCCTGGAGGCCTGCGACATCGGCCCCGGCGACGAGGTCATCACCACACCTTTCACCTTCTTCGCCACCGTGGAAACCATCGTGCAGGCCGGCGCCAAGCCCGTCCTAGTGGATATAGACCCCGCTACCTACAACATAGACCCCTCGCGCATAGAGGACGCGGTGACGCCGCGCACCAAGGCTATCCTCCCCGTGCATCTGTATGGCCAGCCGGCGGAGATGGATGTCATCCTGGATGTAGCCAGACGGCATCATCTCAAGGTCATTGAGGACGCGGCGCAGGCGCATGGCGCGCTCTACAAAGGGAAGCGCGCGGGAAGTTTGGGCGACATCGCTTGCTTCAGTTTCTACCCTTCCAAGAACCTGGGCGCCTACGGCGACGCGGGCGCGGTGGTCACCAATGACGCGGCGTTGGCGGAGAAGGTGCGGCTCCTGCGCAACCACGGGCGCATCACCAAGTACGAGCATCAAACGGTCGGTTGGGGCTATCGGCTGGACGCGTTGCAGGCGGCCATCCTGGGGGCGAAACTCCCCCATCTGGAGGAATGGAACGAGGCGCGCCGCGCCCGCGCCGCGCGTTACAACGCGCTCCTGGCCGACACCGACCTGGTGCTCCCTTACGAGCCGGAGCATGTGCGCGCCATTTACCATTGCTACACCGTCCGCTCGCCCGCGCGCGACGCGCTGGCCGCTTTCCTGCGTCAGCGCGGCATTGATGTGGGCATCCATTACCCGATCCCTATGCACCTGCAGCCGGCCCTGAAGGGCATCGGCTATCGCGCGGGGGATTTCCCCATCAGCGAGCGTTACAGCCAGATGGTGCTGTCGCTGCCGATGTACCCCGAACTGACCGACGAGCAGATGCAGTACATCTCCGACGCGATCCACGCGTTCATGGACCGACAATGAACGTCTCCGTTCTCATCCCTGCCCGCGATGAAGTGGGGACGCTGACCGAGGTGGTGGAAAAGGTAGGCCGCGCCTTTGCCGCCTCCGGCTTGGCGGGCGAGTTGGTGCTGGTGGATGACGGCTCCGGCGACGGCACGGGGAAACTGGCCGACGAACTGGCCGCGCGCACGCCCTACTTACGGGTGCTGCATCATCGCCGTCCGCTGGGCCTGACCGCGGCCTTGCGCACCGGCTTTCATGCCGCGCGCGGCGAGGTGATCATCTTCCTCCCTGCCGACATGGAGTCCGATCCGGAGGAAGACATCCCTCTCCTTTTGGCGAAACTTGCTGAAGGCTACGATGTGGTGGCGGGTTGGCGGCAAGGGCGACGCGAACGCAAGGTGCTTGCGTCGGCCATCTACAATCGCGTCTCGCGCTTCCTGTTCGGCATTCAGGTCCACGACATGAACTGGATCAAAGCCTTCCGACGAGAGGTGATCGCCAGCCTGCCTCCCCTCCGC
>DAOTYP010000096.1:0-4997 GCA_034434975.1 Anaerolineae bacterium
CGCTTCCTTCTGCACCTGGCCGCGGCGCAGGGCTTCCGCATCGGCGAGGTGCCGACGGTCTACCATCCGCGCCGCGCGGGCCGTTCCAAGTTCGGCCTGATGCGCCTCCCCATCTCCCTCCTGGACGTGCTGGTCGTCTGGTTCTTGATCACCTTCTCGCGCCAGCCGATGCGCTTCTTCGGTGGGTTAGGCCTGGCTTGCCTCGGCGTCAGCGGCCTGACCTACCTGTATCTCCTCGCCTTGTGGCTGCTGGCGCAAAGGCAACAGCGACCGATCTTCATCGCGGCGGGCGTCGTGGCGCTGGCCGGATTGTTCCTGTTCCTGGTCGGCTTCCTGGCCGAATTGGTGGTCAGTCAGGGGGAGCGGATAGAGGCGTTGGAGCGAGAGTGGCAGAACTGGCGTGGTGAGGAGAAGCATCGGTGAAGATCGGCGTGCTGACGCATAACTATCCCCGTTTCCTCGGCGATTTTTCAGGCCGCTTCGTAGAGGCGCTCAGCGAGGAGTTGGCAAAACGAGGGCACGAGGTAACCGTCCTGGCTCCTTGGGATCCGGCCTACGCGCGCGACCCTTCTGGTCACCGTGTGCAGATGGTGCTCTACCGTTACGCGCCGTTGGCGTCTTGGCATCGCTTGGGCTACATGCGCACCATGTACGCCGACGTGGCCCTGCGTCGGATCACTTACCTCTTCGCACCGGGGCTCTTCATGGCCGGCGCATACACGATTCTGCGCTGGGCCGGTCGCGCGCGTCCGGATATCCTGCACGCCCACTGGGCGCTGCCTAACGGTTTTCTGGGCGCGCTGGCAGCCCGACGTTACGGCATTCCTCTGGTCGTCTCCATACCGGGCTCCGACGCGACCGTGGCGGCGCAGAATCCCTTCTTCCGCTGGATGGCCCGCTACGCTTTCCGACAAGCGGCACTCATCACCTCCTGTTCCGAAGACCTGCGGGATGTCGCCATAGAGGAGTTAGGGGCGGACCCGGCCAAGTTTGACCTCATCGCCTACGGGGTTGATCCTGACGCGTTGCATCCTGACCCGACCGGCACCGCCGCCCTGCGCGCCGAACTGGGCATCCCTGCGGAGGCCGTCGTGCTCCTGGCGGTGGGACGCATGGTTTACAAGAAAGGGTTTGATACGCTCCTGCGCGCGATGGCCCGGTTGGAGGCCCTCACCTCCGGGCCTGCTGTGCACCTGGTGATGATAGGCGAGGGAGACCTGTGGGCCGCATGGCAGGCTTTAGGTCAGGAGTTAGGCTTGGGCGCGCGCGTCCACTGGGTAGGGACCGTCCCCACCGACCGTATCAGCACCTACTACAACATGGCCGACATCATGGTGATGCCCTCGGTGACGCGCCCGGCTACCGGCCTCAGCGTGACCGTGCTGGACGCGATGTCATGCGGCAAGCCGGTGATCGGGACGGAGGCCGCCGGCAACCGGTTGGCGATCCGGGACGGCGTCAACGGTTTCATCGTGCCGGAGCGTGATGAGGCCGCGCTGGCCCGGGCCATCGCCGCCCTCGTCGCCGACGCCGATCTCAGGAAGCGCATGGGCGCGGCCAGCCGACACCTCATTGAGACGGCTCTGGGATGGCCGCAACTGGCCGCCCGTTATGAGCATCATTTTGAATGCCTCCGCGCGCAGCAAGGGGCCGCCGTGAGGCCGACAAGGAGGCCGACGACATGAGGGCGGTCCTCATCGGGGGTAGCGGCTTCATAGGAAGCCACCTGGCGTCGCGCTTGGTCGCTGCGGGTTACGAGGTGGTGGTTTATGACGAGCGGAAGCCTGCTCTTGGCGTCCTATCTAGGCAGGCCGGCGTGCAGTATGTTGCCGGAGATGCCTTCAGCCCGGAGCCGACCGGACTGCCGGAGCTGCTGCGCGGCGCGCGCTTGGTGTACCATCTGGCGTGGCGCCACCTGCCGGCTGCCTCCAACCAGGCGATGGCGCAAAACATCCAGACGAACCTGATTGGCTCCCTCAACCTGTTGCGGCTGTGTTGCGAGGTCGGCGTGGGGCGCGTCGTCTTCTTCTCATCGGGCGGGTCGGTTTACGGCCCGGCCCAAAGCCTGCCCATCACCGAGGATCATCCCACCGAGCCTCTCAGTTCGCATGCCGTAAACAAATTGGCAGTGGAGAAATATCTGGCGATCCTCGCGCGTCTCTACAACCTGGATTACGTGATCCTGAGGCCTGGCAACCCCTTTGGGCCTTACCAGAATCCCGAAGGAGGCCAGGGGGTCATCGCCGCGTTCCTGGCGCGGGCCGCCGTGCGGCAGCCCCTAGCAGTGTGGGGCGACGGCTCTACCGTGCGAGACTACTTCTATGTGGGGGACTTGGCCCGCGCGGCAGTGATGGCCGGGGAGACCATGCACAGCCGCACAGTCTACAACATCGGCTCCGGCGTAGGACGCTCGCTGCACGAGGTCATATCTGCGATCAGCCGGCTAGTGGGGCACGAGTTGGAGGTCCATTGGCTGCCGGGGCGTCCTACCGATGTGCCGATCAACGTGTTGGATGCCAGCAAGGCGAGGCGGCTGCTGGGATGGGCGCCGGAGGTTTCCTTTGAGGAGGGGTTGCGACTCACCTGGGACTACTATCGGCGCGCGTGGAGAGATCCTAGCAACTGATGGAGTGGGTCGCCGTTAGCGTAGCGCTCAGGCAGCCTTCTTTTACCCTCTCTCTTCCTCCCCTAGGCTGAGAGGAACGGCCTCCAGAAGTTGGGCAATGATGCCCGCTGCGGTCTTCCCGCGGAGGCTGCTTTCCGGATGGACGATGCAGCGGTGGGCCAACGTCAGGGGCGCGAGCCGCTTCACATCGTCCGGCAGGACGTAGTTGCGCCCGCGGAGGGCAGCTAGGGCCTGGCTCGCCTTGTAGAGCGCCAGGCTCCCGCGCGGGCTGGCGCCAAGCATCAGGTCCGGATGTTGGCGCGTCGCCTCCACCAGCCGCACGATGTACTCGCGCACCGTGTCGTCCACGTGCACTTCCCATACCTGCTCCACCAGGGCGGGAACCTGCATCCCATCCACCACCTGGCCTATTTCCTCTACGGGATGCCGACGGCGGAGGTTCAACAACATGCGCGACTCGTCTGCCGCCGAGGGATAGCCCAGGCTGATGCGCATCAGGAAGCGATCCAATTGCGCCTCAGGGAGGGGGAAGGTGCCTTCATATTCAATCGGGTTCTGGGTCGCCAGGACCAAGAAGGGGCGGGGCAGGACGCGGGTGACACCGTCCACCGTGATTTGCCGTTCGCCCATGCATTCTAGCAGGGCCGATTGCGTGCGGGGCGTGGCACGGTTGATCTCGTCGGTCAGGAGGATGTGAGCGAAGGCAGGGCCGGGGATGAAGTCAAATTGGCGCGTCTGCTGGTTGAAGACCGAGACGCCCGTTACATCGTTGGGCAATAGGTCGGGTGTGCATTGCAGGCGCTTGAAACTGACGCCCAGGGAGATGGCCAGCGCGCGGGCCAGCATCGTTTTGCCGACGCCGGGCACATCCTCAATGAGGACGTGCCCTTCGCATAAGAGCGAGACCAACAATAGTTCTATGACGTCGCGCTTGCCGACGATCACCTTCTCCACGTTCTGGATGACGGCCTGAGCGAAGTTCCGGATGTTCTCCATGTGCCCTCCCTTTAGGAACATTGTACCGCGCGGTGAAGGAGATAGCAAAAGTCGCTTGACAAGCCCATCCATAGCGTGTAGAATCGGAACCGGCGCCTTGGTAGGCCCCTGCCGGAGGGCAGAGGCCCTTAGCGCATGAGAGATCAACGTCTTCACCGCATCCGCAAACCATGCCTGAACCAGAACCTCCGCGACGGGTCATGGTCATCATGGCCCATCCTGACGATCCCGAGTTCGCCTGCGCCGGCACCGTCGCGCGGTGGGCCGCCCAGGGGACGGAGGTGATTTATGTCCTGATCACCAGCGGCGACAAGGGGAGTGACGACCCGGACATGACGCGGGAGGCACTGATGGCATTGCGCGAACAGGAGGAGCGCGCCGCGGCGCGCCTCTTAGGCGTCAAAGAGGTCGTGTTTCTGCGCTATCCCGATGGAGAATTGGCTCCCACTTTGGACTTGCGCCGCGACCTGGTGCGCGAGATTCGCCGCTACCGGCCCGACGCAGTGATCGTGCCTGACCCTACCCGCCGCTTTTGGGATTCCGGCTACATCAACCACTCCGATCATCGCGTGGCGGGTGAGGTGGCCTTGGATGCGATCTACCCGGCCGCGGGCAACCGCCGCTTCTTCCCCGAACTCCTGGCAGAAGGGTTTCTGCCCCATGCCGTGCGGGAGGTATACGTGGCCGATAGCACGGAGCCTAACCTGACCGTTGACATCAGCGCCACGCTGGACCTCAAGATCGCAGCCCTGAAGGAGCATCGCAGCCAATTGGACCCTGCCCAGGTTGATAAGTGGTTTCGGGGAGGGGAGAACGGGGGGGAGACGTTCCGGCCGGTGGAAGAGTTCAGGCGCATCGTGCTGGGCTGAGCGAGGTTCATGGCCGGCAGACGAAGAAAAGGGGCTTCATGCTGAGGGCCGATGCCTGGCAACGCCTCCGCTGGCGGTGGCGGCGTGCGCGCAAGGTGTTGTCGTACTTTCGCTTGCAGACTCCGCGCGACGCTTGGGTCATCGCCCAATTCCTCTGGTGGACGCTGACAGAAGCGGCCCGCCTTGTGCTGCGCAACCGTCGGACGGTTACTTGTCCATGTTGCGGCTGGTCCGGAAACGCGTTCTTCCCCGTCTATTGGGTCTCAGAGTGCAAGACGAACTCGCGCTGCCCACGTTGCTACTCCGAACAACGTCATCGGTTGGTGCTGCGTTACATGCGGGAACGGCTGGGGCTGGAGGATGGGCGGCCTAGGCGGGTGCTCCATGTCAGCCCGGAGCGGAGCATGCAAATGGCGCTGAGGGCCCAGCCAGAGGTGCGTTACGTCTCCTTTGACTTGACCTCTGAGCCGCTGGCCGCGGCCATAGACGCGCGCATGGATATCACG
>DAOTYP010000097.1:0-4036 GCA_034434975.1 Anaerolineae bacterium
GTGGCTGCAGAGCGGATCATCTACCTAGATCACGCGGCGACGACGGCGGTGGATCCACGCGTGCTGGCCGCGATGCTTCCCTTCTGGACGGAGCGCTACGGCAACGCGTCCAGCCTACATCGTCTGGGGCGAGACGCGGCCCAAGCCTTGGATGAGGCGCGGCGCACGGTGGCCGACGTCTTGGCCTGCCAGCCGGCAGAGGTCATCTTCACCGGCTGCGGGTCGGAAAGCGACAACCTGGCCGTGCGCGGCGTGGCATGGGCGCAGCGCGCCGCAGGACGCGGCAACCATATCGTTACCTCGGCCGTTGAACACCACGCCGTCGGCCGCACGGTAGCAGAGTTGGTGGCGCACTTCGGGTTTGAGGCGACCTTCGTGGAGGTGGATCGCTACGGGCAGGTAGATCCCGATGAGGTCGGGCGCGCCCTGCGGCCCGATACGGTGCTGGTCAGCATCATGTACGCCAACAACGAGGTGGGGACGATCCAGCCGATCGCGGAGATCGGGCGCATCTGTCGGGCGCGAGGGATCCCCTTCCACACCGACGCGGTGCAGGCAGGCGGTTGGCTGCCCCTGGCTGTGGACGCGCTGCAGGTGGACCTCCTCTCCCTCGGCGCGCACAAGTTCTACGGCCCCAAAGGCGTCGGCGCGCTCTACGTGCGGCGGGGAACGCCCCTGTGGCCCGTGCAAACGGGCGGCGGCCACGAAGGGGGCCGCCGCGCGGGCACGGAGAACGTGCCCTACATCGTCGGCCTGGCGACGGCATTGCGCCTGGCCCACGAGGAGCGCGAGGCCAAAAACCAACGCGTTGCCGCCCTGCGCGATCGGCTCATTGCCGGCATCCTCGCGCGCGTGCCGGATGCCTACTTGACCGGTCACCCCACGGAACGCCTCCCCAACAGCGCCAGTTTCGTCATCCGCGAGATTGAGATAGTAGACGTCCTCATCGGGTTGGACCTGGAGGGGATCTGCGCCTCCAGCGGCTCGGCCTGCACCAGCGCGTCGGCCAGGCCGTCTCACGTCCTCACGGCGATGGGCATCACGTCACCCGATGTCTACGGTCATCTGCGCCTGACGCTGGGCTACGAGAACACCGAGGCCGACGTGGACACGGTGCTGGACCTGTTGCCGAGGCTCGTGGCACGGGTCAGGGAGCACGCGCCGCTGATGCACCTGGCAGGATGATGAAGCGGAGCGGATCAACCGGCAGAGGCGTCGCGCCGGTAAGCGCTTGAGGCGATGGGATTTGACGGTGCAGAAGGGAGAATAGGGGTCGGAGATGGCGGAACGCGTGGTGGTGGCGATGAGCGGCGGGGTGGATAGCAGCGTGGCCGCGGCGCTGTTGGTGGAGCAGGGATACGAGGTGATCGGGGTGATGCTGCGCCTGTGGGCCGAGCTGAGCGCGGGCGAGGCCAGCCTGAACCGTTGTTGCTCGCCGGAAGCGGTGAACGACGCCCGACGCGTCGCCGCGCGGCTGGGCATCCCTTTCTACCTGCGCAACGTGGAGGAAGCCTTCAAGGCGCGCGTGGTGGACTACTTCATCGCAGGTTACGCCGCCGGCGAGACGCCCAACCCCTGCCTGGCCTGCAATCGCGACATCCGGTTCGGCCTCCTCCTCCGTCATGCCCTCGGCCTGGGCGCGACCTATTTGGCAACGGGGCACTACGCGCGCGTCCGGCGAGGGCCGGACGGACGCTACCAACTGCTGAAAGGGGTAGATGAGCGCAAGGATCAATCTTACCCCTTGCACGTGCTCGGCCAGGAGCAACTGGCCCATGCCCTCTTCCCGTTAGGAGCATTCACCAAGGCCCAGGTGCGCGAGATGGCCCGCGCGCGCGGCCTACCGGTGGCGGATAAGGCCGAAAGCCAGGAACTCTGCTTCATCGCCGACGACGATTACCGCCGTTTCCTACGCCACTGGGCGCCCCAGGTGGCCCGGCCCGGCCCTATCCTAGATCGGCGCGGGCGGGTGTTGGGCGAGCATCAGGGCCTCTTCTCCTACACCATCGGCCAGCGCAAAGGGCTGGGGCTCTCATCGCCGGTTCCGCTGTACGTCCTGGAGATAGATGCCGACCGCAACGCGCTCATCGTCGGCACAGCCGAGGAACTGGGGCGCAGGGAACTGACCGCGCGGGAGGTGAACTGGATCGCAGGGGAACCGCCTGCCGGCCCCATCGCCGTGACCGCGCGCATTCGCTACAAGGCCAGGGAAGTGCCGGCCACGGTCACCCCCCTTCCCGACCGGCGTGCTGCCGTCTCCTTCGCGACCGCGCTGCGCGATATCACCCCCGGCCAGGCCGTCGTCTTCTACGAGGGCGAGGTCTGCCTGGGCGGCGGCATCATAGAACCCGGGTAAGCCGTGAGGCAGCCATGCCCCTCTTCGTGCCTCCTGCCCTTCTCCTTTCCATCCTCATCCCCTCCCTGTACGCTTGCCTCTACCACCTCGTTCGGGGGCGCACGTTGCGAGGGCTCTGGCAAGGGTGGCTGGTGAGCCTGTTAGGTTTTGGGATCGGGCAGATGCTCGGCCTCGTCGGTGGCCTTCCTCTCCCTACCCTGGGACAGGTTCACCTGGTAGAGGGGACGCTAGCCTGTTGGGCGGCGCTGTACATTGCGGGGCGCTGGGATTTATGATACAATTGAAACATACAGGCCCACGGAGAAGGGTATGACGGCCACCCTGCGCGATCTTGCGATCCTCATTTTGGCCATAGAGTCCATCGTCATCGGCGTCCTCCTCGCCATCCTGACCATTCAGGTATGGCGGCTGGTGCGCCTTCTGCGCGATGAGATCAAGCCGATCTTGCAATCCACCCAGGAGACGGTGGGCACAGTGCGCGGCACGGCCACCTTTCTGGGCAACCATTTGGTGAGGCCCGTGGTGCAGGTCGCCGGCTACGCCTCCGGCGTCCGCGAGGCCGTTCGCACCCTGGCCGGCTTCCGGCGTCCGCGCCGGAAGCCATCGGAAGGCGATGGCCGCCAGGGGAGCGAAACCTAGGCGCCGGAACTGAACCTCAAGGAGGGAGAAACAACGATGAGCGAACGCAACGGTGCTGGTGCATTCTTGTTCGGATTCTTCCTGGGCGCGGCGGTGGGCGCGGTGGCGGCCTTGTTGCTGGCGCCACAAGCAGGCGAGGAGACGATAGAGCAAATTCGCGAGAAGGGCATAGAGCTCAAAGGGAAAGCCGAAGAGCTCACCGAGGAAGCGCGGGAACGGGCCGAAGAGTTGGCGGCCGAAGCGCGCAGGCGCGCGGAGAAGATAGAGGCCGAGGCCAAAGAACGGGCCGCTGCCCTGAGGAAGCGGGCCGAGGAACTGGAAGCCCAGGCCAGGAAGAAGGCCGAGGAGCTGAGCGAACGCGGCCGCATCGTCCTAGAGGAGCAGAAGGGGCGCGTGGAGTCCACAGTGGAGGAGGCGAAAGAGGCCTTCGCCAAGCGGACGAAGCGAGCCGAGGGCGAGACGTCGGCCTAACGGAGGCCGGTCGCGCCGCCGCTATCTCCGGCGTCCTGGCGGATGATATGGATGGAGGCTTAGCCGGAGAGAAGAACGTCGCCGTTCAGGAACGCGCTCACGTCCACCGCCTGCGTCAGGCAGACATGGGTCTCTTCGCCGCGCCCGCGCGGGCGGTGCTGGGTGATGGAGAGGAGATAGCAGCGGGCCCCTTCCTCGTGCCAACGGAAGGTGAAGGCGAAGACGCCACTCGGCCAGCGGGCCCAGCGCACGCCGATCCAATCCCACAGCCTCTCGCCCGGCAACACCAGCAGGCGATCCGGCCGCCCCAAGATGAACACCTCCAGGCTCCCGGGTCGGCTTCGCATGAGCCATAAAAGGTTGAAGGGCAGGCGAACCGCCAACGTCCTGTCGGGGCCGGCTTCCGTATCCGCGAGGTAATCCAACGAGATGAGACGGCCCTGAGGAGCATGGAAACAATACCGCCAACCGGGGATGGGGCTCAGCGAGATGCGCTGGGCCAGCCTCCCTTTGGCCATCTCCAAGATGGCCCTCTCCACCTCCTCGCTCTGAGCCTTCGTCCACAGTTCC